>JAKLQR010000169.1 GCA_022013235.1 Thermodesulfovibrionales bacterium
AGGGATTGACGACTTCTCCCGGTGGATCGAAGATTCCTTCGGCAAAAAAGAACTCGCTGAAAGGATAAGGAATATCGACCCATTCATGCATACGATAGAAGAGATCCGGGAACACATCAAAGAGGCGGTGGAACAGGAAGTGAGAAACGACATGGAGGTTGTAGACCGATGTTTCATGAGTATTTAGGGATTGTGCCGAAAGGCGACCTCATTCTGTTACAGATGCTCGGGGAAAAGCTGAATAAACGGTCTTTTCTCCACGTAAACTCTACCCGCGAGGGTGGAGGCGTCGCAGAGATCCTCCAGAGGATGATCCCCATCCTATCGGGACTCGGGATCGCCGCGCGATGGGAGGTTATCGAAGGGGATGCCCGATTTTTTGACATTACGAAAAAAGTGCATAACGCTCTCCAGGGGTTCCCGGAAACCATTACCCCTGAGATGTGGGACTACCATTACGAAATCAATAGAACCAATGCAAAGAAACTCAGCCTTGAAGCCGACGCGGTATTGATCCATGACCCGCAGCCTGCTCCGCTCATTGAATTCAGAAAGAGCGGGGTATGGATATGGCGGTGTCACATCGATATATCAAGCCCCCAGCAGACGGTCAGTGAACATCTGTGCACCTACTGTAAAAAGTACAATGCTGCGGTGTTTTCTGTCCCGCGGTTTGCACAGGCAATGGGGATCGATGAGTTCATCGTTCACCCTTCCATCGATCCTCTCAGTTTCAAAAACCGTGAACTCAAGACAGAAGAGGTACAGGAGACCCTGAATAAATTCCAGATTCCGTCAGACAGGCCGATGATTCTTCAGGTATCAAGGTTTGACAGGTTCAAGGACCCGATCGGCGTCATCAAGGCTTACCGTACAGTGAAAAAATACAATGACTGCATCCTTGTCCTTGCCGGA
Source organism: Thermodesulfovibrionales bacterium (assembly GCA_022013235.1). Taxonomy (GTDB): domain Bacteria; phylum Nitrospirota; class Thermodesulfovibrionia; order Thermodesulfovibrionales; family SM23-35; genus JAKLQR01. The sequence continues at coordinate 916 of JAKLQR010000169.1, forward strand.
AGCCCCGCCACGGATGATCCCGAAAGCGAGACCATATTGAATGAAGTGAGAGAATATGCAGGGAAGGACCCCGATATCTTTATCCTTCTTCTGCCGCCTTTCAGCGACAAAGACATAAACGCATTACAGAGGTCGGCCACGGTAGTGCTGCAGAAATCGTTGAAGGAAGGGTTCGGCCTTACGGTATCCGAAGCGATGTGGAAAGGGAAACCGGTCATCGGAGGCGCTGTAGGAGGCATCCCGCTTCAGATAATCCATGGCATGACCGGGTTCCTTGTGCATTCCGTGGAAGGCGCTGCATTCAGAATACGCCAGTTTCTCAATGATCCCGATATGTCGGAGAGAATGGGGAAGACTGCAAAGGAATATGTGAGAAAGAACTTTCTCATCACGAGACAGATCAGGGACTATCTCCTCATCTGGTATGCACTTGAAAACAGGGGGGAAAGCGTCTTCGAATTGTAGCGCAGCATAAATGATGAAACCTGACTGGAAGACACGGATACAAGAAAAATCAAGACAGGGTATCAGTTACTTACAGCGCTCTGAAACGTCCTTTCTCCTGTTCTTTTCCGTCACGGTCGGAATATGTACGGGTTTTGGCGCGATACTCTTCCGATGGCTCCTCAATGCTTTCCGGATACTCTTTTTCGAGAGGGGGGGAGAGCTTCTCCATTTCATGGGTCCCTATTATGTGATCATCATTCCCGCAGCAGGCGGTCTGATTGTCGGTCCGCTCGTGTATTTTTTCGCGAGGGAAGCCAAAGGACATGGGGTGCCGGAAGTAATGCTCGCAGTGGCTTCTGCAGGCGGGAGGATCAGGCCGCGGGTGGCCCTGGTAAAAATATTGGCTTCATCCATCTGTATCGGGTCGGGAGGCTCGGTAGGGAGAGAAGGACCCATTGTACAGATAGGGTCTACACTGGGCTCAAGTATGGGGCAGTTCTTCAGACTTTCCGAGGAAAAGATAAAAATCCTGGTGGCCTGCGGGGCGGCCGGTGGCATTGCAGCTACTTTCAACGCCCCCCTTGCCGGGATATTTTTTGCCCTGGAAGTCATCCTTGGCGAGTACGGCCTTAAATTTTTCTCGTCAGTCGTCCTCTCTTCGGTTACCGCTACTGTCATCTCCAGAACGTTTCTGGGCGATTATCCGGCCTTCATGGTCCCTCAGTATACACTCCTGAGCGCCTGGGAAATACCGCTCTATTTCGTCTTCGGGTTTATCGCCGCGTTTGTGGCGCTTTTCTATATAAAGGCCATTTATAAAAGCGAGGACATGTTCGATGCCTGGAATATCCCTGAATATATAAAACCTGCAATCGGAGGCATCGGTATAGGCCTGATAGGCCTCTATTTCCCGCAGATATTCGGTGTCGGGTACGGAACTATCGAACAGGCTTTATACGGAAAGATCACAATTCTCCTGGTCACTGCACTTATTTTCATCAAGATTCTCGCGACCTCGGTAACGCTTGGATCAGGCGGATCGGGCGGTGTCTTCGCACCGGCATTATTCATCGGGGCCATGCTGGGAGAGTCTTACGCAAAGCTCACCCAGCTCATTGTGCCCTCCATAGCCATTCCCAGCGGAGCAGGCGCGCTCGTCGGGATGGGCGCAGTATTTTCCGGCGCTTCCCATGCTCCCATTTCAGCCATCCTGATCCTGTTTGAGATGACGGGGAACTATCTTATCATCCTGCCGCTCATGATCACCTGTATTACCTCCACAGTAGTTGTCAGAAGATTTTCGAAAGAATCGGTCTACACCCTGAAGCTGGCAAGGAGAGGCATTAATCTGGAAGAATTGAGAAGCGCTGACTTTATGAGTTCCATACCGGTGTCTGAAGCTATGGTCAGGGACGTAGTCACCTTTGATGAAGCCATCCCCGTAAAAGATGCGGAAACGAATATCAGGTCGGACCCGTCCTTCCGCCACAGGGGTTTTCCTGTTCTCAGCCGGGAAGGCTATCTCGTCGGGATGGTCACCCATAAGGATATCGCGGAAGCGCTCATCGGAGGGAATCAGTATTCACCCATTTATGAGGTTATGACCAAAGACATTGCCGTATGCTTTCCTGACGATACGCTGAAAACCGCGCTCCAGAAATTGGGGGAAAAGGATGTGGGACGCATCCCTGTCGTCGAAAGAAAGAACCAGCTCAAGTTAATAGGGTTGATCACCCGTGAAAATATTATTGCAGCATATCATCAAGCGCTCAAAAAAGAACACGGAGATACCGGCCGGTCAGGCAGCACATGAGAAAACCGTCGACAACCCGTCGAACAAATGTCGCATGTGGGGGAAACAGCTTGTTCTCATACTATCTCCGGACGCCATGACGAACCGGGCAACAGAATAATTACGCAGAGGAGTGAACCAGTATGTGTACGATATGCGGACATTTTACAACCAGCGGAAAGAGACCATCAAATGACATCTTTGACATGATGAAAAAGATGGAGCACAGGGGGCCTGATACGCATGGAATTTATCTGGATGGAACTATCACCCGTGGAGAGCATATAGATGATTTCCGGAATACCCTGCGGAATGAGAGCCATATTGCGCTTGGGCATTCGAGGCTGAGGATCGTGGGCAGAGAGAAAGTGACCCAGCCGTTTACGTCCTGCGACAACAAACTCATCCTGATTCATAACGGTGAAATTTATAATTATCAAAAGTTGAGGACCCTGCTTTTGTATAACCATCAAATAAGCACAACGAGCGACAGTGAGGTCATCGTCCATCTCCTGGAGGAGACCTACCAGGGAGACCTCCTCGATGCAGTGAAAAAAGTGATCGTACTGCTCGACGGCATGTATGCGCTTGCAGTAACAGACGGAAAATCCGTGGTAATCGCCAGAGACCCGATAGGGAAAAAACCCCTCTATTACCTGAAGAATGATGAGGTTATCTATTTCGCATCCGAAAAAAAGGCCTTATGGAATGGACATGATGTCCCGAAGAGGTTGAATCCGGGAGAGATTCTCCATATGTCAGGACAGGGACCTGCAATCCATGAAGGATATACCATCGAAAAACCCCAGATCGACATCGTCGATTTCCGGGAGGCAGTTGACCTCTATAAGGACGTGATCGTAAGGTCTGTAAAGAAGAGGCTCACGGGACTCACCGAGTCACGGATCGGGGTGATTTTTTCCGGGGGGATCGATTCCGTCCTGATATCGAGTCTGCTCCTGAGAGAAGGCAAAAATATTATCTGTTATTGCACAGGCACGGAAGATTCAGGTGATATACTTGCTGCACGGTCTGTCGCAAGGGAAATGGGCCTGGAACTCAAGACCATGATTATCACGGAACCTTTTATCGAGAGCATCCTTCCTGAAGTAATTCAGAATGTCGAGGAAAGCGGATTATTACAGGTTGAAGTCGCTATTCCAATGTATATGGCTGCGAAAATGGCTGCTGAAGACAATATCAGGGTAATGTTTACCGGACAGGCGGCAGATGAACTCTTCGCCGGCTACCCATGGTACAACGATGTGCTCACGGAATTCGGATATCTCAGGCTCCATGAGAAACTCTGGGAGGATTTGAATTATCTCTATATCGATACCCTGGAACGCGAGGACAAACTCACCATGGCTCATTCGATAGAACTGAGAGCGCCGTATCTCGACCGTGATGTAATCCATACTGCGATGAGAATTTCGCCGCGCCTGAAAATTGAAGGGACAGAGGATAACCTCCGGAAGAGAGTACACCGTCAGGCTGCAGTAGAATTAGGGGTTCCCCCATACCTCGCGTTTCGATCCAAGGACCCGGCTCAATCAGGATCAGGGATCCATGGCATCATAGAGAATATTGCGCAGAAATACGGCGGACAGTTCGATTCCGGTCTCGCGTCCATAAATATTCTGAGGGACAAAGGAAGCCTGTACCGGTACGGTGAAGGGAGTTACGGGAGCGATGCAACACGCTCGTATCTCCAGATGATCGAAGAAGAAATAAAAAACAGATACATACCTGAATTCCTGAAGACAAACGGAGGAGGAGGAAGCAGGGAATGACTGCGCAGATTACCCTTGCACAAATCAATTTTTTGAAAGGGGACCCCCTCCGCCACATCGAACGGATCAGGGACACCATCACCCGTTACAAATCCTCCGACCTTATCGTGTTTCCCGAACTCATCCTCCACGGTCATCCCTCCCTCGAAGCTCCCGAGGGCATGCTCTACAGAAGGATGAAAAAATTCTATGCGGCCATCCATGATGAATCAGCAGATCTTTACCGATATGTAAAAGAGGCAGGCGCCCGGGTTATTCTCGGGGAGTTGAAAGGAAAGCCGGGCAGTTTCTCCAATGTTGCGACCTACATTGACAGAGACTCCATCCAGCATTATGTAAAAACCCATGTACACTGGACTGAACATTTCACTCCGGGCAGAGAATTGAAACCTTTTCAAACGCCTCTCGGACCCGTCGGCATCACGATCTGCTTTGACGCGGCGTTTTCTGAAGCATGGAGAGTGCTTGCACTCAAGGGAGCAAAGATTATCGTAAATATCTCAGCAGTGCCCAAGACGTTTTCTGCAGAGTACATGTGGAGGAGATGCGCCGGTGCTGCCATCTGCAATCAGGTGTTTGTCGTCTACACAAACAGGCCTGGCGGGTATTTCGGCGGCTGCAGCGCGATCTTCGGTCCGAAGGGCGACGTAATTGCAAGCGCAAAAGAGGACGAAACCGTTCTCCAGGCCCGCATAGATTTTGATGAAGTGGACAGGTGGAGAGAAGAGGAACAACTATATCAGAACAGGCGCCCTCTCCTGTACCGGGATATCAGCAGGTCACATCCCGCAGGTGTAGATCATGCACAGACCCCAATAACTCCCCCCGTGACGGATATCGCAGGAGACCGTCTGAAACCAACTGTTCTGCATGAGAACCGCGGAATAAAAAAGGAGGCATAGAGTGCAAAAAAGGTATTTTTTCCCGAAAAGTCAGCGGTTCCCCTATGGAGCACTGGCACGCTCCCTTGTTCTCCTGGGTCTCATTCTGAGCCTGCTCTTCCCGGCCGGATGCACCAGGGAGAAGAAAAGCGATACAACGACCGTCCGTTTTGTGACCTGGAAGCCGAACCAGCCGGCGGTATGGGATGAAATAGTAGAACTCTTCGAAAAAGAACATCCTGATATCACCATCGAGAGAGAAGTCGGTCCTCATTCATCGACCGCATTCCATGATCTTCTCACCCAGAAACTGAAGAACAAAAGCCCTGATGTAGATGTGTTCTTCATGGATGTGATATGGCCGCCCGAATTTGCCGCAGCAGGATGGGCCATGCCCCTGAACGAACTGTTCTCGGCTGAGGAGCAGGAGCAATTCCTGCACGGCCCGGTCATTGCAAATATCTATAAGGACAAAATCTACGGGGTTCCTCTTTTCATCGACAGCGGGATGCTCTTCTACCGGAAAGACCTGCTCGACCGCTACGGATTCAACCCCCCAAAAACCTGGGACGAGATGGTGAAACAAGCCGGAACAATCGTTGCCGGAGAATCGAAAAAGGGAGCGGACATATACGGTTTTTCAGGACAGTTCAAACAGTACGAAGGACTGGTATGCAACATGCTCGAATATATCCTGAGCAATAACGGCCATATCCTGAATCCGGATACGGGCAACCCTGAAATCGCCGGGGATCCGGCCGTCCGGGCAATGCAATTCGTACGGGACAACATTGTGGGAGGAATCGCGACCGGGGGGGTGCTCACTTATGAGGAACCTGAGTCGATAGCCCCGTTCATTGAGGGCAAGGTTGTGTTTCACAGAAACTGGCCGTATGCCTGGGAAGTCTCCAACAATCCGGAAAGGTCAAAGATTGCAGGGAAAGTGGCCATCACACAATTGCCGCATTTCTCCGGGGGAAAAAGCTATGCGACACTCGGAGGCTGGCAGTTAGGAATCAGCAATTATTCCCGGAACAAGGATGCGGCCTGGAAATTCGTTCAGTTCTTAACCAGTGAGAGGATACAGAAACTCCTTGCATTAAACGCGGGCCTCGCTCCCACAAGAAAAGCCCTGTACGGGGACGCGGAAATTCTCGGCCGATACCCCCAGTTTTCCGAAATGAAGGACGTATTCCTTACCGCATATCCGCGGCCACGAAGCCCTCTGTACCCCGCGATATCAAATACCCTGCAGCGCTTTTTCAGTAAGATCATAACCGATCCGCATTCTGATATCGCGCGGGAAGCAAAGGCCGCTTCGCGGGAGATTGAAAAAATTCTGGCGTTAACCCGATAGGGGTCTGCCCTGGATTACGGAAAAAGAAATAGAATATTTTCTTCGTTGCGGGCCAGAGAGAACATGTTCGCGCTCTCGCTGATAGCGCCCTGTTTCCTCTTCATCCTCACGTTCGCATTCTACCCCATCGCATATTCTTTCTTCCTGAGCCTGCATAGAATAATAATAAGCCTTCCCGGACTGGAACAGCCGTTCATCTGGTTCGGGAACTACAAAGAATTATTCCATGACAAAATTGCGCTGCAGTCCCTTGTCAACACCTTCCTTTTCGTCTTTACCACAACGTTCTTCGAACTCCTCTTCGGGCTTGCCATTGCGCTCGCGATCAATAAACATTTCAGGGGGAGAGGGATCGTGAGGGCGGCAGTCCTGATACCATGGGCGATCCCCACCGTCGTCGCGTCGCAGATGTGGCGGTTCATTTTTAACGACACCTACGGCCTCCTGAATTATGCATTCTTCGGTTCCGACACTGCGCTCTATCAGGCCTGGCTTGCCGACCCCCTGTTTGCCTTCCTCGCGATAGTCGCAGCAGATGTCTGGAAGACCTCTTCGTTCGCGGCCCTGATTATTCTTGCAGGGCTGCAGACAATACCCGACGAACTCTACGACGCGGCAAAGATTGACGGAGCCACTGCATGGCAAAGGTTTGTTAAGATCACCCTCCCGCTTGTAAAACCTGCCCTGCTTATCGCCCTCCTGTTCAGGACTATGGACGCCTTCAGGGTTTTCGATCTTGTGTTCGTAATGACTCAGGGGGGGCCCGCCGATTCAACGAACGTCCTCCAGTTTTACGGGTACAAAAAGATCTTCGCCGAAGGGCTCATGGGATATGGCTCGACGATCTCGGTCCTGGTATTCTTCGTTACACTCCTCATCTCCCTCCTCTACCTGAAAATGATCGGGACACGGCTTTTCGGAGAGCGGTCATGAGCGGAAGGGCAAAACGCGCGGGATTTTATTTCTTAACGCTGGTCATCGTATTTTTCAGTCTTCTGCCCTTTCTCTGGTTTCTCGATACATCCCTGAAAACACAGAGGGAAGTCACCGCGACACCGCCTGAACTCTTTCCTTCCGGCTCGCTCCATTCCTATCAGTCAGCCATAGAGCAATACAACCTGCTCCATTATGTGAAAAACAGCATAATCGTAGCGGGCGCCACTACACTTATCACCCTGATTATTTCTGTATTCGCGGGATATGCCCTGGCGCGGCTGAGGATAAAATATAAAGGGGTCATCATGGGAAGCCTCCTGCTTGTCTCTATGTTTCCCCAGATATCCATCGCAGGGCCTGTCTGGAAAATTCTCCAGTCATTCGGATGGCTGAATACATACCAGGGCCTCATACTCCCCTATGTCACGCTCACCCTGCCACTCGGGGTATGGATACTGACTAGCTTCTTCAAAGAGTTACCCGAAGAGCTGGAAAAGGCAGCACGGGTAGACGGGTGCAGTCATTTTCAGGCCCTGTTTAAAATTATTGTCCCTCTTGCCGCACCCGGGGTTTTTACCGCGGCTATACTGATATTCATTTATGCCTGGAATGAGTTCTTCTTTGCGCTTCTCATCATGACTCAACAGAAATACCAGACACTCCCTGTGGGGATCGCACTATTTCAGGGACAATACACCATGCCGTGGGGCGAGATTGCTGCCGCATCAACAGTGGCGACAGTTCCGCTTGTCCTCCTCGTATTTCTTTTTCAGAAAAGAATCATCCGGGGCTTGTCAGCCGGCGCGGTGAAAGGATAACTATGGCCGAAATACGGTTCGAAAAGGTTGCAAAACGTTTCAGGCAGGTCTCTGTGATAAAAGAGCTGAATCTGACGATACATGACGGCGAATTTTTCACGTTTGTCGGTCCCAGCGGGTGCGGGAAATCTACGCTTTTGAATATGATCGCCGGTCTGGAGCCTGTTTCAGAAGGAAGAATACTGTTCGATGCTAAAGTCGTAAACGACCTTTCACCAAAAGACAGGGATATCGCCATGGTCTTCCAGAGTTATGCGCTCTATCCGCATATGACAGTCTTTGAAAATATCGCCTTCCCGCTCCGCATGAAAAAAGTCCCCAAAAACAGAATTAGTGAAGAAGTAACGCGAATCTCCGGACTCCTCGGACTCGCTGATCTTCTTCAGAGGAAGCCGAAGGAACTCTCAGGCGGACAGAGGCAGAGGGTCGCCCTCGGAAGGGCGTTAATCAGGAAACCTGAAGTCTTTCTCATGGATGAACCGCTTTCGAACCTCGATGCGCGGCTGAGGATCGGGATGAGGGCGGAACTGAAGAAGCTCCATCAGGAACTGCATATCACCACGGTATATGTGACGCACGACCAGTCAGAGGCGCTCAGTCTCTCGAACAGGATAGCGGTGATTCACCGGGGAGAGATACAGCAGTGCGGTGCACCGCGAGAGGTATACGGAAAGCCTGCCAATGTCTTTGTCGGTGGTTTTATCGGAAGCCCGCCGATGAACTTTGTGCACGGTATGATAAGGAAGAAAACCCCGCTGGAGATAGAGTGCAACGGAAGGGAATTTTCGCCCTCTGTTGAGCGTCTTCCCGTGTCGGACAAAGTGATAGTCGGCATCAGGCCTGAAGATATCCCCGTATCATCTGCTCAGACCGGTACGGGCATCGAAGGAACCGTGATGATTACAGAACCTGCAGGCTCTTCAACTGGGTCGATATTGACTGGAACGGAACGACCATCAGGGGATACGCACCGGCAGATTCAGAGCTGCAGGCCGGAAAAAGGGCGTGGATGGAGTGGCCTTCCGACCGGATTCTCGTCTTCGATGCTGACTCCGAAAAACGCCTGTAGTATACTAACCTATATAATTCATAAATTTTCGGATGAATGCGGCGGGTACATCAGGGACATCATGCAGAAAACACAGAAAATCCCGCTTGCCGCATATGTACTGTCCTCCGAGGACATGGAGTTCAGGAAATTATTTTCGTCTCTGGAAGCATCCTAACACGGAGGTTTTGAAATGACCACGCAGACTATGAGTCCTGCTCTTATACGAAAGGCCGGACTGGAAGCAGTTGCGAAGAAATTGGGGCCGGTTGGAATGGTGCGTTTCCTACAGCAATTCGAGACGGGATTTGGAGATTACACCAAGGAACGAAGCCAATGGTTGAAAGATATGGATGTAGATGAAATCGTAACGGAAATAAAGAAAAAAAGATAATCTATTTCCAATTCTTTGAATTAATTCATCAACGTCCCCGCATGCTCCCACGAGGTCCACATTTCATCTGCCCGCCGCACCAAGAAACGCTACTTTAATTCTCTCTTGCGAC
>JAKLQR010000170.1 GCA_022013235.1 Thermodesulfovibrionales bacterium
GCACCTGAGTTGCGTCCCCGGAATTATTCAGCGGAATTCCGTCAAACACTACCTTCTCAGAACCTCCGAGGATGATGCTGTCAAGTTCGAAGGGAAGAACATCCCTGACCTTGTCTTTCTGCACAAACGGGAGGTCTACGACCCTGAAATTGAGGCTGCTCAGAGGAAGGCTTACATAGGTATTCTCTACAGTCACCGGAACGGGATCGAGGGAAAAATCCAGGTTGCCGGATAGGGGATATGTCTTCCTCTCCTTAAGTGTATAGCCGCCCCTTCCGGAATCGAAGATATAGGTTTCGACTTCCGAATCCCTGACATCAATAAAGAGCACTGTCGCCATTAATATTCCTTCCAGTACTCAACCATATTTCCATTGTACTTCCATACCGTCTCGATGATCCTTTTTACTCCTCCTGATGATGCTGCAGCTCTGATATGAAATTGACTACTCTTCTCTATCAAAGTTATCGTTGTGTCAGGCAGCGAACCTGTCAGCCTCTGAAAATCTGCTCCATGCAGGGGAGCAATTTCCCTATTGAATATTATCTGTTTCGCTTCCTCTTCCGTAACATCCTCTGCCAGGCACCTCAGCACAGGGATGTCGGCAGTATTAATATTTATCTCAAGGTTCAGTGCGCTCATTCCGAAGACCGTTATATATGGCAATAATTTATCATAATCTTCTTTCCCGATGCCATTGATAAGAAGGAGTTCGTCAACACTCGCGAGATACGCATTTCTTGCGCCGGATTCCGAATTCGACATCCAGGCCTCGCTATCCCTGTCTATCCAGTCCGCAATTCTCCCGGCAATGCTCTCATCGAGTTTCAATATGGTCAATAACCTCACAAACGCATCATAGGTATTTTTTCTCCCGTCCGGATAGACAAGAGTGTTTATGTTGAATTTGGCGTTTTCGTCATCGATCCTGACCGTGATAGTCCCCTGAAAATCATCGAACGGGTTTTCCACAGGCATTTCTATGAAATTTTGTGTTGGTTTACTGGCGCTTTCATTAAGCACACCATCGAGAAACCGGGTCGATACATTCACGCCTGACTTCGCCATAAGGGAGAGGCGCTGTGCATCCCGCCAGTTATAGAGATTATTCGTGCCCGTATAGACACCATAGGAAAATTCCACTACCATTGCGGTCAATAACACAATGACAAGCAGCGTTATGACCAAGGCCATGCCGTGCTGGTTGCAGCACACATTGTTCCTCATCGTTTTCCCGGCAATATCCCCTGCACACTGCGATACTTCTGAACAGCTGTCATTGTCCGGCTTGACCGGACAATCCAGAGTTTTCTGGATTCCCCGATCAAGTCGGGGAATGACGTTATGGTCATTTGTGACCAAGTGAAGGGAAAACAGAGGAATATTCTCCATCATACCTGATTTCCTATCCTCGGCTTTGCGATATCATTAAGCGTAATCGTGTGCCCTTTAATGTTCATGGTCATGCCGATCCTTAGTTCCCCGGGTTTTGCTTTATTTATTGCTGCATCCCAGGTCCTTACCCAGGCATCATTATATTTTGCTTCCACGGCAAAACCTTCAAGATCTTCTATAATGTCAACGCCTTCTGATTCTTCCCTGCCGTACGGCGATTCCACCTTTTTGAAGAGACTCAGTTTTCCCTCTTTCTCTTCGACATAATAAGAAATCTTCGAAAGCCCGGGGCGTAACGTGGAGAATGCGGTGAAATCGAGCTGCGTAGTCTGCTTGCCATAGACATCCCTGTCCTCTATTCGGAACAAAGTATCCGCGTCCTGTTCATTCTGATAGGCCGCTTCAAGTTCACACCTGAGGATATCGATGGCCCTTCTTGCCTCCTGAAGTTTTGTCAAAGATTCATCCATTCCTTCCATTGCCCTGTAGCTCATGAAAAATGTGCTGTATAGTGCGGCAAGAATGATGGAGAGGATCGACACTGCGATAAGCACCTCCAGAAGCGTAAAGCCGGCTTTTCGCCGACAGGGAGGAAACCCGGCCTCATCCTCCCCTGCGAAATGGGAGAGGGGATGTGTCTTATTGAACAATAAATTCATTCAGTTTTACCTCTTCATTACCCGCTTTTACTACAACGATAATTTCTGAAACCCCGATATATGGTGAGGCCTTCACAAAAGTCTCGTATGAGTATTGCTCATGGGGGGCATCGAACTCTCCCTTGCTGCCGGCAGGATCTTTTTCGAGATCCGCCATCTTGCTCTTGGCGAGCAGGGTTGCGACCGTGATAGTCTCCTGCCTCTCGACGAGTCCCAGTTGGTAATTCACGGTATAGATAAGGGTGATGAGCAGGCTGCTGAGTATAGCCAGAGCAATCAGGACCTCGAGAAGCGTGAAGCCCTTATTCCTCATCCTTCCTCCCTATTTTCACCCTGCCGCTCAGGTGGTTTAGCGTGACTGTCATGTGGCTGTCTCCACGCTTCATGTACACAACGAGATTTTCACGGGCGCCGAGAGGTTCAAAAAAAAGAGTCAGTTCCCCGCTCGACACAAGACCTCTCGATTGTATTTCCACGCCGGTGAGGTCATCAAAAATCCGGGATTTTTTCCCTCCGGGTTCACTCCAGGCAACCATATTTTTCCCGAGATCAAATTTAAGAAAAAACGTCTCTTTTCTCGATACCGCATTGTCATTCACGTATCTCAGGATTGAAGCCATCTCCCGTGCTTCTGCCTTAAGCCTGCTCTCTCCGAAACCGGTGAAGGTCGGCAATACAATCGCAAGGACCAGAGACAGGACGAAGAGTACGACGATCAGCTCGATAAGAGAAAATCCGGCGCTATTGCATGTCCCAGTTCTTGATATCCGCATCTTTCCCTTCACCCCCCTCTTTCCCGTCTGCTCCGTAGCTAAAGATATCAAAATCGCCGTAGATACCGGGAGAGATATAAATATAGGGATTGTTCCAGGAGTCAAACGGAATTCTTCTCTGTTCAAGATAGCCGCCTTCACGGTATTTCTGGGGTATCTGCCCGACAGTGGGCTTCTCGATAAGTGATTCAAGCCCCTGTTCCGTAGCCGGATAAAACCCGTTGTCGAGCTTGAAGAGTTTCAGGGCAGTCTCAAAATTCTTTACCTGAACCTTTGCCTCTGCAATCCGCGCGTCATCAGTCCGTCCTATGATCTTCGGCGCCACAATCGCCACAAGGAGACTGAGGATGAAGACCACCACAATGATTTCGAGCAGGGTAAATCCTTTATTGTTCTTCATTATTCCTCCGTTCTGTGGTATTTGTCATGCCGGCTTGTCCGGCATCTTTCTTCAAAACAAGAAGGATTCCCGACAAGCGGGAATGACTGTTATATTCTGTTGTGTGCTACGGTAAAACAAATTGGCGAAATTTATTTTTGTTCATTGATTTTTCTCATTTTATCAACTGGTTCAACTGGAATATCGGCAGCAGGACTGCGAGGACAATGAGTCCCACCAGAAAGCCCATGCAGAGAATCATCACAGGCTCAAGAAGTGAAAGGGCTTTGTCTACCCTGCGGGAGAACTCCTCCTCGTAGGAACGCGCGGCATTTTTCAGAACCTCTACCAGTTGTCCGCTCCTCTCCCCGGTCGAAATCAACTGGAGGAGCACCGGGGGAAAGCCGTCAAGCGATGCAGAAAGCCGTGCACCCTCCGATACCCGTTTGCCGGATTCCAGAACGTTCATCTCGATCACTTTATTCCCGATGGACTTTGCGGAAAGTTCGAGAGAACTCAGCATGGGGAGCCCCCCCTCAAGAAGGAACCCCAATGTTCGGGCGAAACGCCCGAAGTAGAGACTCTGGAGGATATTTCCGGGAATGCGCAATACCATCCTGTCAAGGAATACACGTTTCTTCTCCCTTAGTTCCCTAAGGAAATATAACCCGCCGAGAAGCAACCCCATAAGGAGCCACCAGTAGCGCTGAAAGATCTCACTCACCCAGATAAGGGCAACGGTAAGAAAGGGGAGTGCACTCTGTGTGTCTTTGTATATTCTGGTAATTTTCGGCATCACAAAAGCGAAAAGAAAAGAAAGCACGATAAAACTTATGCAGATCATGAAAACAGGGTAGACCATCGACGTCCTTACTTTGGATTTCAGGGTGTCCTGAGCCTCCAGAAAATCAGCAATGCGGGTGAGAATATTGTCGAGATTTCCGCTCGCCTCTCCGGCGGCAACCATATTGATATAGAATTCGGGAAATATTTTCGGATACTCTTCCAAGGCCTTTGAGAGCCCCGACCCGCCAGCAATCCGTTCTCTTATGTCCACCAGCATAGTTTTCCAGAAACCTTTCTGTTCGTCGGAAAGTGACTTGAGGGCCTCAAGGAGCGGGACACCGGAGGAGATAAGCGTTGACAGCTGACGCGTCACAGAGGGGAGGAGGGTTGCGTCGTGCCGGTTGAACAGAGAGAACCGTCTTTTCTCTGAAGCCCCTGCTACGTTCCTTGGATAGAGTCCGGACTCTTTAAGCCTGAGCGCTGCCTCCTTCTGGCTTGCCGCCTCGATCGTGCCCGCGACCTCCGAACCGTCAGGCCTGTATCCCTTATATTGAAATATCGGCATAATCCTTCTGCGTTACCCGCAGAACCTCTTCAAGGGTTGTTGTCCCCTGAATCACCTTCTCAAATCCGTCCTGCCGGAGGGTTTTCATGCCCTGCGAGACCGCCTGGCTCTTTATTCTCTGAGAATCCATCCGTTCGGTGATCATGGGCCGTATCTGATTGCTGATCTCGAGCAGTTCGAAAATGCCCAGCCTCCCGAGATATCCCTTCCCCTTGCATTTGTCACATCCCTGTCCCCTGTAGAGGACCGGGGGAGGTTCTGCAAAATATGAGTGCTCAATCTCCGACGGGGTATAGGATACCTTACACTGGGCACAGATCGTCCGTACCAGTCTTTGCGCCAGCACAAGGGTCAATGACGAAGCAACGAGGAAGGGCTCGATTCCCATATCTATGAGCCTCACCAATGCACTGGGTGCATCGTTCGTATGAAGGGTGCTGAGAACGAGATGTCCTGTAAGCGACGCCTGCATGGCTATTTCGGCCGTCTCCAGGTCTCTTATTTCGCCGATCATAATCACGTCAGGGTCCTGCCTCAGAATAGACCTGAGCCCTGAGGCGAAGGTAAGCCGTATTTTAGGGTTCACCTGTACCTGTCCGACGCCTTTCAATTGATATTCGATCGGGTCCTCAACCGTGATAATATTCTTTTCTTCTGTATGAATCCTGTTGAGCGCAGCGTACAGAGTCGTCGTTTTTCCGCTCCCGGTGGGGCCGGTAACCAGGATGATCCCATCGGGTCTCCTCAGATGGTCCTCCATCTTCTTTTCGTCATCCCTGTTAAACCCGACCTCCCAGAGACCCAGCAGTCCCTGCTTTCTGTCAAGGAGCCGCAGGACCGCTCTCTCACCGTGAGAAGTAGGGATGACCGACACCCTGATATCGATGTCCCTTCCGCCGAGAAGAAGCCGTATTCTTCCATCCTGCGGGAGCCGCTTTTCAGCGATGTCGAGGTTCTACATGATTTTGATTCTGCTGATTAACGCGTCCTGAATAATTTTTGGCGGGGTCAAAACCCTGTGCAGTATCCCGTCTATTCTCAATCTCACATCGAGTTCTTTCTCATACGGCTCGATGTGGATATCGCTTGCCCTCTCTTTTACCGCCTGGAGAAGGAGAGCGTTGAGGAGACGGATTATGGGAGCCTCCTCGGTCAGTTCGAGCAGATCTTTCGGGGCTTCGAATTCGGTCGCGACAGAGGAGAGGTCCTCTCCGGTTATGGTATCCATAACCTCCTCTGCCGAACCCATTTGCCCGTAGAACCTGTTGATTGCATCGAGGATGATCCCTGGGCTTGCCCTGAAGGGTCTGGGCTTTAAGCCCAATGTTTTTGCGACTTCCGAAAGCGCCAGCAACCCCCTGTCGTCAGCAACAGCGCCTGAAAGTTCCTCGCCATTCCGGCTGAAAGGGAATATCTGGTTGTTCTTCACGAAGCTGAGAGGAATATTCTGGAGAAGGGAGATTTCTACATCCTCATCCTTTATGACATCGATCGTTTCCATCTGTATTCATTCATAATCTTATTAAGATGTGCATAATAGTATTGACTTCAGCCAGTGTGTCATTCCCGCTTGTCGGGAATCCTTCTTGCTGCGAAGAAAGATGCTGGACAAGCCAGCATGACAAAGTAAAAGCACTCAATTCTATGTCCTCAATATTATGAGAACCTTAATAAAAGCTTTAAATTCTGCATGTCTTCACTGTATTTTCATAATATAATTGGGCTCCGCATATTCCACTTCCTGATATGCAGTGAAAATCTTGACCGCATCTTTCACATCCCGGCCTTTTTTCAACTGTATCCGGCAGAGCCCTTTCGGTTGTAACGGGGAAAGAATAGCAGCGCCTTCCTGAGAGAGTATCTCCATGATTCTCTCTTCTGAAGTCTCCCCCCTGAATTTTACGAGCAATTCGCCCTCTTTATATCTTTCTTCCATCCTTGCAAATTGCAGCCTTTTTTCACCGGTCAATTTATCGAGCTGCTCAGGTTCTCTCACAATATGGGGGGTTAAAAATATGAGCAGATTGGTTTTCTTTTTTTCCACAGATTTATTCTTGAACAACCACCCCAGGAGGGGGATGTCGCCCAGGAGAGGTATTTTATTCACTGTTTCTTCCTCCCTCTCTTCCATGAGCCCCCCTATTACAACAGTCTGGTTATCCTTGACAAGAACAGACGTTTTTGCCGCACGTTTCGTTGTAGTCGGTCCCACGGTAAGCACCACCGTGGTCGATTCCTGCTTCAGGGCTGATATCTCCTCATAGATGTCGAGTTTCACGTGGTTCCCTTCGGTAATCTGAGGAGTGATCCTCAGGGTGATTCCGACGTCTTTTCTCTCAATCGAGGTAAAAACTGATTGCGGTCGCGCGGGGTCCGATTCTTTCTGAGCTATGAACGGGACATTTTCCCCTACAATGATTTCTGCTTCCTTGTTGTCTGAAGTCAGGATCTGCGGTGTGGAAAGGACATTTACTGCGTCCTTGAATTCGTTCAGGCTGAAAAGTGCGGCAAATCCCGGGACTGTAAGTGTCGAGGTGATAACTGATCCGTCCGAACCGGTTCTCGTAATCGGAACATCGAGAAAGTTTCCCATGCCGCCGGCTGTCATTCCGGTGAGTCCGTAGAGAATACCCTGCATTGAGGTAGAGTCGATCTGGCCGAACCCTCCGACCGCTACCGGTTCTCCGTTCTTCTCGGCGATAATCCGCCACTTGGACCCGAGTTCCAGTAATCTGTCTATTGACGCTTCAACGATCATCGCCTCTACGTACACTTGCCTTCTCTTCTTGTCAAGCTGCCTGATTACCTGGACAATGTTCTGATAATCTGCAGGAGAGGCGACAATGACAAGAGAGTTGGTCGCCTTGTCCGGGGAAATAATTAGCCTTCCTCCCGGTTCAAAGGGGCTCTTCTGGGCCTGCCCCTGCTGTCCCGCCTGCCCTGCCCTTGCCTGTGCAGAAATCCCTGTAATCATCGTATCAAGGACCTTGGAGAGTTCTGTTGCGTCCGCATATTCAAGGAAATAGACGTTGATCTTGCTTGTTGCATCGGGAAGCGGGATATCGAGGAGGGATATGATCCTCTTCATGGCCTCTTTTTCCTGCTTGTCCGCGATAAGGATAATGGCATTCAGGCGGGTATCTGCAAAAACCGACGACTTGGATTCTTCGACAGACGCTGCCGGCACCGGTTCACCCGGCCTCAGCCCGCGCATCGCGGAGGGTTGCCCTTTGCTGCTCAGGACCAGTGTCTCGGTGAGGATCTTCACCACATCATCCGCATTTGCATACTTCAGCAGAATAATTTCCGCTTCTTCTATGCCTGGTTTGTCTATCACTTCAAGGATCTCCAGTATCCGTTGGATATTTGTTGCTGAGTCCACAACCATGAGCATATTTCCGGGGCCGAACGATGAGATATGTCCGTCCCTTGAGACAAGGGGTTGGAGGAAATTCATCGCCTTTGCAGACGATATCGCCCTCAGTTGTATAAGCCTTGTGATATACGCATCGCCCACCGGCACAACCTCGTCTTTCTGGAGTTCGGCCCCTGTCTGCTTTGCCTGAGCAGTCGGCAGGATCTTATACACTTTTCCGGACGAGATGATGGTAAACCCTTTTAGCTCCAGC
>JAKLQR010000171.1 GCA_022013235.1 Thermodesulfovibrionales bacterium
CATTGTCCTCAGATTAATCTCCCCGCATTTGAGAACGAGCTTCAGCCAGTCATCGAGACCGAGATCTTTCCTGAGCATAGCGACGAGCGCTTCATGACAGTACGCATACACCGCGTCGTCTTCCTGTCCGAGGATCTGCGCATGGTCTGCATACGCTGCGACGCCCTTGACCCCGAAAAGGACGACATGCTGAAGCGAGAGGATGTCGGGATTGACTGACGGGTCTGATTTCAGTCCGACTTCCTCCCCCTGTGTTACTAAGCCTTCGAGTGTTGATTCCGGACTGAACTTTGCGGCAGCGTCAGCGAAATCGACCTTCCCGCCTGCGGCGCTCACCTTTGCCTTCAGACCCTCTCGCAGTTCGACACACCGGTTGATAAGTTGTATAAAACGGGGCGCGTCAAAGTCGACATTGGTAAGTGTGGAAAAGAGGGACCTGACGGTAAATACATTCACTTCACGGTCAGTTACCCCGGCATTCCTCCCCGCCTGTGCATACAATGAAAGACCTTTCAGCGCGTACACAAGCAGGTCCTGAAGCGCCGCCACATCGGACTGCTTTCCGCACACCCCGATATTCGTACATCCTTCTCCTTTTGCCGTCTGTTCACATTGATAACAGAACATTTTGTATTCCTCCTTTTCTCGATAGAGTATTTTTTCCAAACGCGAGCGTCCATGAATACACTTTACCCTGCATTCGAAGGGTTGTCCTTGACTTAGGTCAAGAAAGGCAGGTTTTCTGAGGAGGCATCCCCTCCCTCACGAGGGAGGGAGGGGACAAAAGGAGGGGTACAACAGGGGTAACCCGCTACTTTGCCTGCTTCACGGTAAGGAGTTTTTCTTCCACTCCAAAGGGATCGTTTATTACAACTTTGGGATTGTATTTCAGTTTCTTTTTCCCTCGTTCGTCCAGATATTTATTTAATTCGAGGTTCACCATAATCGGAACATCAACCCCGGCCTTCGTAAGGGCCTGCCTGAGCAGGGCCTCGGCTTTTGTGGCAAAGGCAACAGAATCACCAAGTATCCTGAGCGCTTCAGTCGGATTATGGAACCCAATCGAGTTTTCGGCACCCACAAAGTTCGTGCGGTAGAAAGCCTCCTCATAGAAGTCTTTCGCTTTCTCATAAAGGGCTTTGTCTATGCTTTTGCCTGCGGCTTGCGCTTCGTGAACCTTCTCAAAGAGTTTTGCCGCGGTTGCAGTCGCATATCCTGACCTGATCATCAGGGATACGGTTCTGTCCTGGATTGCAAAGACCTGTTCCTGCAGCCACTCCCTGCTCTCCGTATGGCACTGCATACACGCCTTCATGTCATTTTTCAGCGGGCTTGTTACCCGGTGGTCGGACACCTTGTACGCGCCGACTTTTGTATAGGGCATATGACAGTCAGCGCAGGATGCGCCCGCTTTCCAGTGGACGCTGTTGTTGGAGAAGAGTTCATATTCAGGATGGCGGATGAAGGCCATCTTGAATCCGGTTACTTTCTGGGTCCATTCTCCCACTGTCGGATCGTTCCGGATCTGCTTGATAATGTTCTCAACGGCTATGTTCCCGTATTTACTCCCCTGCCACGGGAAATAAATACCGACTGACCTTTTTTCCTGGTCTTTTACTACGTCATACGTTACATGGCACTGTGCACATACGAGGCTTTTCATATCCTGACGGCTTACCTTTGCCTGATCAACTCCCATGAATTCAAGAGCCTTTGTGAGGGTCGTGGCTCTTGAAATCTTCAGCGACATGTCTTTATTGTCATGACAGTCGATGCATGCAACGCCAAGCTCCTGATGTTCCACAGGGATCTTCGCATGGACTTCTTTCCACGGCGTGTAGTAATACTGAGGCCCCATCTCTTTTTCCAGTCTCGGTGCATAGGGTGTCTTGCAGGTTAAACACACTCCTCCGGCTTTTAGCCTGGAATCATCGATCTCCAACTGGTCCCTGATCATATATGCATGACCTCTGGGTTCGTTGTATTCAACCCCGAATCCCCAGCCGCTGAACAATAATGCCAGGTACGGGTATTCCGAAAGCTTGTCATAGGTGACGGCATCGGCGTCGAACCCGCGTTTATATCTGCTCTTCCCCGATGGCGTCGGTTCTTCGGTCTTCTTCCAGAGTTCATAATGGACGGGATACGCCTTGCCCCAGTTGGTAGGGTCGATGTCCCCGTCTGCGATTTTTACCGGTCTGACAGGCTCGGTCTTCGGGGGCTGGCAGGCGAATATGGCAAGTGCTGTTCCCGCGACCAAAAAGAAAAGAATCAATTTCTTCATCCTTCCCCTCCTCATTAAAGCGTTTCTATCGTCCCTGTGAGCTTATGGGTTATTCTCCTGTGACATTTCCAGCATTTCCTTTCCTTATCAATCATCGTTACGGCAACTTCATGACAGCGGATGCAGTTTGCCTGGAGTACTTCCCGGCCATGTGAAGAGAGGGTAATCTGTTCCGGAACTTTCCCGGAATGAAAGACTACCACATCCTTGACCCCGTCTATCGTCTTCCAGATATAGTGCATCACCTGGTTGTCATTGGGCAGGTGGCAATCTACACACTTAATCCTCCTGTGAGCGCCTGCGTGTATCCACGCTTCATACTCGGACTCCATCACATGGCACTTCATGCAGTAGTCCGGTGAATCGGCAAATGCCAAAGCATGCCGCGGTTTTGCCGCGAACAGAATCGAAATGAGAATAAAACCGGAAAAAAACAGAACAGAGAACAACCCTTTTTTTCTTCTGACAGCCTGCAAAATATCACCCCCTCCAAAGAGATTTTTTGCATCAGATGGAAGAACAGAGAGCAAAAGGGATACCAGACTCGAACCTATTGAAATTTAAAGACACTTTAAGGTTGTCCTGTGCAAAAGAAAGGGCAATTTGTCCAGATCCGGGGAATTTTGTCCGGAGACTATATTTCCTTATGCGGGATAATCTTCTCTATGCCGGAACGACCATTAATCGTCATGCACCGAAAATCTTGACCCACTGGTCGAATATCTGCAGTTTTTCTTCTCCGTAGCGGGCTATCCCCTTCCTGACCAGTTCGACGGGTTTTTCCTTCAGGAGGTATTCAGGATTTTTTGAGAAGAACTTGTCGGCGAAGCAGATAAGTTCTTCTTCAAGTGAGACCGGCGCCATATCGCGTCTCGGCACAGGGAGGTTCTTGTTTTCAATCTCCTGCAGCGTTATGCCGGCGCCCACGTGCCGTTCACAGACGAGGGCATGTTTTGGCAAGTCTTCCTTTTCAAGGAGTTCTCTGCCCAGGAACCCGTGGCAGATATATTCCCTGTCGCCAAAGCATCCAATTTGGGGTTGCTTCGTGAAAAATATCCCTATATCGTGCAGCATCGCAGCTTCCTGAATAAATTGTTCGTCCGGATGGAGATGCCGCACCCTGTGTGCTATGCGCAAAGCTTTTTCTGCAACCATTCTGCTGTGCGTGACGAGAACCTGGTGTGCGAGGGCGCCAGGACTATAATATTTTTCGAGTATGGTCAGCGGATCCAAGGGTCAATTCTTCGCAAGAGGTTCACCCATGACGGTCCTGATTGCACGGATCAGTTCCTCCAACGTATACGGTTTGGCAACAACACCTTTGAACCCGTATTCTGCATAGTTTGCCATGATCGGGTCGTTGGAATACCCGCTTGATACGATGGCTTTGACGGCGGGGTCTATTTCAAGGAGTTTGCGGATTGTTTCTTTGCCTCCCATGCCGCCCGGTACGGTCAGGTCCATGATCACCGCATCAAAAGGACATCCTGAATCCATTGCTTCCCTGTAGCGCTGAATTGCCTCAACTCCATCGCTTGACAGTTCCACATCATATCCGCTTTTCGTGAGAATGCGGGAGGTGAAATCACGAAGAATTTCTTCGTCGTCCATAACGAGTATTTTCCCCATACCGGATGGCCCAGGAAGTGTATCTTTTGCCTTTGCCTGCAGTGGAGATCGAGAGGCAGGCAAAAAGATGTGGCAGGTTGTTCCCTTTCCCTGGCTAGATTCCACTTGAATATGCCCGCCGTGTTTCCGGAGGATATAGTATGCGGTGGTCAATCCAAGGCCGCTCCTTTTCTGCCTGGTCGTAAAATATGGATCGTATATCTTGGTAAGATGTTTCGGGGGTATCCCGTGTCCCCTGTCTTCTATGGATATTTTCACATAGGCTCCCTGGGAGAGAGGAGTGGACTCATTGTCTCCGACTGTTATATTTTCTCCACAGATTGTGACTGTACCCCCTTCAGGCATTGCCTGCACTGAATTCAGAAGGATACTGTTCATGACCTGGATTATCTGGCCTTCATCGACTTCAACGAAAGCCAGTCCGTCAGGCAATTGCAAGTCACCCCGCACGTTTGAACCACTCAGCACAAAACTGGCTGATTCATGAATTAGCGCAGAGGGAGAAGATGCCTTTTTAATCGGCTCTCCTCCCCGTGAAAAGGTGATCAGTTGCTGCGTGAGGTCTTTTGCACGAAGAGATGCTTTTTCTGCCATTTTAAGAGCACTGAACGACTCATCTCCGGGTTCGAGATTCATTTTTATGAAGCCGATATTGCCGATTATCGCGGTTAACAAGTTGTTGAAATCATGGGCTATCCCCCCTGCCAGTAATCCGAGGGATTCAAGTTTCTGGGCTTTCATGCGCTCTTCCTCTGTTTTTTTCCGCTCTGTGATATCAACGCAGATCTCAGCGAAAAGCCATTCCCCCTCAACATTCTGAAAAGGTATCGTAGTAATCTGTACCGGCCTGTTCCCCTCTTTCGTCAATATTCCCTCGGTGGAGGTCATAGTCTTTGTTTCAAAGGCCCTGAGAATACCGCAAGAGGGACATACCTGATCCCTTCCCGTAAAATACTCGTAGCACTTTCTCCCAGCTGGGTCTCCATATATTTTTTGCCATTCAGGATCAATGTACCGGATATTGAAATCTTCATCGATAATATCAAGCCCTGTTTTTGTGGCGCCCAGAATAAACTCTATCTGTTGCTTGAGCGAACGGATTTCATTCTCTGTACGTTTACGCTCGGTAATATCCTTGAAATCCTCAACGATGCCGATCAGTTCTCCGTCCGGATCACGGAACGGAGTTGCGGTTAGGATACAGTGTATATCCGATCCGTCTCTGTGTTTTTTCACCGTTTCACATTCCACCCTTTGTCCTCCATGCATAATTTTGGTTGCGGGGCAGAGCAGGGTGTGGCATTGTATACCGGGAAACACCTCATGGCACTTTTTCCCGACTACTTCTTCGCCTCATGTCCCCGCAAGTTTTTTAAAAGTCTCATTTGCCCGTATTATGGTGAAATCCTTGTCGATTACAAGCATGCCGTCGGCAGCCGACTGAAATATCTGGTTGAGCTCTGCAAAAGCACGTTTGGTACTCTCTGCGGAACGTTTTCGTTCGAGGATATGCAGGTTCATCGGACGGAAAAGCGAGAAATACAGGACAAGAAACCCGATACTGATTAGAATAAACGCATCAAGAACCACTTCGATCCAAAGGGGTATGGGAGGCAAAAACAGCCCGAGAAACAACATGATGACCGCTTCAGATACAAAGAGCGCTATTGTGGTGATGATGAGCAGGCCGAGCGGGGATATCCTTGCCATTGAGGTGCGGTCCATTTTCACCTATCTCTGAATTAACTATAGTATAAGTCTACCACAAAGGGAAATACGACTTTTTCTGATGCTTAAATTAGCTTTTGATTTAATATTATCATGATAATTAACTTGACAAAGAGTTACTAAACTCATATTATATGATGAATAAACGGAGGAACAATGGCGCCTGAAGGAAAAGAGTATTACAAGACTCTCGGTGTAAACAAGGATGCTTCTCAGGATGAGGTGAAAAAGGCATTCCGGAAACTCGCGCGCAAGTACCATCCTGATCTGAACCCGGGCGACAAGGTCTCGGAGCAGAAATTCAAGGAACTGAACGAGGCGTATGAGGTTCTCGGAGACCCGAAGAAGAGGGCAGAGTACGACCAGTTCGGAAGTTCGCCCTTCGGGGCCGGCGGCCAGGGACATGAGGGATTCAGAACTCACGATTTCAGGGACGCCTTCCAGTCCGGTGGATTCGGAGATATTTTCTCGGACCTGTTCGGATCCCAGCGGGGACCTGAAACATATCGCATGAAAGGCCATGATATGGTCATGAACCTTGACCTCTCGCTGGATGAGGCATTCTCGGGCATCACAAAAGCTATCAGTTTTTCCCGGGAAGTCCCCTGCCAGCACTGTCATGGATCAGGAGGAGAAGCAACCCAGACGTGCGATGTCTGCAAGGGGACGGGGAGCATAAAAACGTCCAAGGGATTTTTCCAGATGTCCCAGCACTGTAATGCATGCAACGGGACAGGGAAAAAGATCACGAAAGTCTGTTCCGTCTGTAACGGGCGCGGGAAGACACTCCAGGCAGAGACTATCAAGGTGAAAATCCCGAGAGGAGCTGATACGGGTTCGAGGGTAAAAGTCAGGGGCAAGGGTGGCGCGGGAACAGGCGGCGGTCCTTCCGGGGACCTCTTTATTGAGATCAGGGTCCGCGCGCATACTCTTTTTAAGAGAAAAGGAGACGACCTTTATTTTGACCTGCCGGTAACCTTTGGAGAAGTAGCGCTCGGCGCCAAGATCGAGGTGCCGACTATAGACGGAAGGACCGTAATGACCCTGCCTCCGGGCACACAGGGTGGTCAGCGGATGAAACTTTCGGGGAAAGGGCTCCCCTCACCGAAGACCGGAACAAGGGGAAATCAGTACGTCGATATCAAGATTGTAGTACCGAAGGACCTGAATGCCTCGGAAAAAGAGGCCATCACACAGATCAATTCTTTGTATAAAGTCGATCCGCGAAAGGGGTTGTCGGAGAGATGAAACCTGCCCGTGACGGAAAAGAACCGGTATACATGATCAGCGTGGTATCGAGGATGCTCGATGTGCATCCCCAGACCCTCCGGCTCTACGAACGGGAGGGATTGATTTCTCCCCACAGGAAAAATCGCACCCGGATATACTCGCAGGAGGATGTAGAAAAGATCGCCATGATCCTCCGCCTTACGAGAGAACTCGGCGTGAACCGGTCCGGGGTCGAAATCATACTCCGGCTCAGGCGCCGGGTTGAAGTCCTTCAGAAGGAAATGGAAGAGATGATGAACTTCCTTGAAGAAGATATACGACAGGACTTTATCGATAAATTCAGAAGGATATTTTTTGAAGAGTAAGGAGAGAGGATATGGATAAATTTACCATAAAAAGCCAGGAAGCGATACAGGAGGCGCAGCGGCTTGCGGAAAGAAAAGGAAACCAGCAGCTCGATGCAGAGCACCTGCTCTGGTCGCTCCTTGCCGACGAGGACGGCGTCGCTGTACAGATCCTGAAACGAAGCGGCATAAATACGGCATCGCTCGCAAAGGATGTTGAGGGAGCCATTGATAAATTTCCGAAAGTCAGCGGCGCCACCCCGATGGGACAGATTTATATCTCCCCGAGGCTGAAAGCTGTCTTTGAAAATGCTGAACAGAACGCCGGGCATCTCAAGGATGAGTATGTAAGTGTGGAGCATCTTCTCTCGGCGCTTGTTTCGATAGGGGGTCCCTGTTCGGACCTCCTAAAACGATATGGCGCAACGGCTGACAAGATCCTCGCAGCAATGAGAGAAATACGGGGTGCTCAGCGTGTAACCGATCCCAATCCCGAAGAAAAATATCAGGCGCTCAAAAAGTACAGCCGCGATCTCACCGAACTCGCCGGCAAGGGAAAACTCGACCCTGTTATCGGGAGGGACGACGAGATACGGAGAATCATCCAGATCCTTTCAAGGAGAACGAAGAACAACCCGGTGCTGATCGGCGAACCGGGTGTCGGCAAGACCGCGATAGCAGAGGGGCTCGCCCAGAGGATTGTGGCCGGTGATGTGCCGGAAACACTAAAAGACAAAAAAGTCGCTGCGCTCGATATGGGCGCGCTTGTTGCCGGCAGCAAATTCAGGGGAGAGTTCGAAGAGAGACTGAAGGCTGTAGTGAAAGATATCGAGCAGGCCGAAGGTAAAGTGATATTGTTCATAGACGAACTACACACCCTTGTCGGCGCAGGGGCGGCGGAAGGCGCGATCGATGCATCGAATATGCTCAAGCCTGCTCTCGCACGGGGCGACTTGAGGTGTGTCGGGGCGACGACTCTCGACGAGTACAGGAAACATATTGAGAAAGACCCGGCGCTCGAAAGGAGATTCCAGCCTATCATGATCAAAGAGCCGAGTGTCGACGACACGATCTCGATCCTCCGCGGACTGAAAGAGCGGTATGAAGTCCACCACGGGGTGAAGATCAAGGATTCGGCGCTTATCTCTGCTGCTGTGCTTTCACACCGCTATATTACCGACCGGTTTCTCCCTGACAAGGCGATCGACCTTATTGACGAATCTGCGTCAAAGCTCAGGATGGAGATCGACAGCATGCCGATAGAACTCGATGAGATAGAAAGAAAGCTGAGACAGTTCGAGATAGAGAAACAGGCGGTAAAGAGAGAGGATACCAAGGAATCCAGGGAGAAACTCGATAAAATTCAGCGAGAGATGGCCGATTTGCAGGGCAAGAGGGATGAATTGAGGGCACAGTGGCTGAGCGAAAAAGAGATAATAGCAAAAATCCGGGAACATAAAGAGCATATTGAAAAGACGAAGATAGGATCGGAAAAGGCAGAGCGTGAAGGAGACCTTAGCAGGGCTGCGGAATTGCGATACGGAAAACTGCTTGATCTCCAGAAGGCATTGGAGAACGAGAACCAGAAACTTGTCGAGGTTCAGAAGAGAAGAAAGATGCTGAAAGAAGAGGTTGACGATGAAGACATCGCAGATGTCGTCTCCAAATGGACGGGAATTCCGGTAAGCAGGATGCTCGAAGGCGAGATCCAGAAACTCCTCCATATGGATGAGCGTTTGAGGCAGAGGGTGGTAGGCCAGGACGAAGCGATCGAAGCAGTGTCCAATGCAGTGAGAAGAGCACGCGCAGGAATTCAGGACCCGAACAGGCCTTTGGGTTCATTCATCTTTCTCGGACCGACAGGCGTAGGGAAGACGGAACTTGCAAAGGCGCTTGCTGAGTTCCTTTTTGACGACGAGAATGCCTTAATAAGGATAGATATGTCGGAATATCAGGAGAGACATACCGTATCCCGTCTCATCGGGGCGCCGCCCGGCTATGTCGGATACGAAGAAGGCGGTCAGCTCACCGAGACGGTAAGGAGGAAACCTTATTCGGTAATCCTGTTCGATGAGGTTGAAAAAGCCCATCCCGAG
>JAKLQR010000172.1 GCA_022013235.1 Thermodesulfovibrionales bacterium
AAGAGGTAATAACCCTATCCATAAAATGAGCGGGAGGCCATATGCAAAGAAGCTTTAGAGAAAGCCTCGAATTCAGATTTGTCCTATTCATTCTCGGTCTGTCGACGATATGCATTGTCCTGTGGGCCGGGATACTTCCTTCTCCGGAGAACATGAACTTCTTTCTCTGGATCGCCATTACCATAATCTCCGTGTTTGTGATCACCTATGTTTCTCTTCTTTTCCTGAAAAAGCTTGTCATTCATCCGATACGGTCTGTCGAAGAAGCGGCAAAATCCCTGTCGGAGGGAAAATTTATTTATCCTGCCGACATGCAGAGGACTGACGAACTAGGCAGCCTGAATAAGGCGCTCCGGGAGTCAATACGTTCAATGGGAGGAATTCTTCAGAGAATTAAAAACGGCTCTCAGCGTGTCCGGGATGTGGTTGAAAAAGTCGAGACGGAATTCAAGCATGTCTCTACAAATACAAAGCGCGAATCGGAAGCGATCGCGAATATAGCAAGTTCTCTTGAACAGATGAATTCTGCATCCGCAGAGATTTCCGAAAGCACAGAACACCTTGCGGCTTCCACCGAAGAAAAGGCAGCTTCCATGGAAGAGATGGTGATGAGCATCGGTGAAGTCGCAAAAAGCGCCCAGGAGCTTTTTCTGGTTATCGACTCGACCTCGGTCTCGATTGAAGAGTTGTCCACAACCATAAGAGAGGTAGCGCACAAGACTGAAGAACTTTCGGCGTCTTCGGAGGATACCCTTGCCGCAGCCGAGGAAATTTCCTCGTCCATCAAAGAAGTCGAGCAGAGCGTAAAGGAATCAGCGCTCTTGTCCGAAAAAGTCAAGAATGAAGCATCGACCATAGGAATGACTTCCGTCGAAAAAACAATAGAAGGAATTCAGAACATCAAGACATCGTTTGAGAAAACATCGGGCTGCATCAAGAAACTCGGCGTACGATCAGAGGAAATCGGGAAGATTCTGAATGTCATTGACGAGATAACCGACCAAACAACGCTCCTCGCCCTAAACGCCGCCATACTCGCTTCACAGGCAGGCGAGCATGGAAAAGGGTTTTCGGTCGTTGCCGAAGAGATAAAAGATCTTGCGGAGAGGACCTCTTTCTCTACCCATGAGATTGCAGAACTGATCCAGGCGGTTCAGCAGGAAGTGAAAGAGGCTATTGTTGCCATGGACGAGGGAACCAAGTCGGTAGATGAAGGCCTCCATGTGGCCCGTGATGCAGGAGACGCATTGCATACGATCGTGGAGAGTTCAACACAGTCGGCAGAGATGTCTGATACGATAGAGCGCGCTACAATCGAGCAGGCGAGGACGACGCGGCTTGTTTCCGACTCAATGGAGAAAGTCAAGAACATGGTGTCCCAGGTCGCAAAGGCAACCCTGGAACAGAGCAAAGGCGCGCACCTTATATCAAAAGCAACGGAAAAAATGCGCGATGTTGCAAACCATGTGAGCGGTGCAACAAGCGAACAACTTATCAATACAAGGCAGATATCAGAAGCGATAGAAACCGTATCGGAGAAGAGCCGCCAGATCGCAAAGGCTATCCAGGAACAGCGCGCAGGGGCAAGCCAGATTTTCACCTCCATAGAGAAGATACGGGAAATCCCACAGCATACGCTGAACAGCGTCTTTGCTATTACCCAATCCCTCCAGGGTCTTTCGAGAAATACGGAACTGGTAACGAAGGAACTCGAAAGAATCACCTTCTCCGAAGAGAGTTCCCCAAAAGAGGGAGAAACCGAGACAATACGTTTCGGGATCGAACCGGTCGGCGCATCACCGCTCGAAATGCCGGAAAATTTCACGCCTCTTGCGGAATACCTGAGTACACGGCTTGGCAAAAAGGTGTCCCTCAGAATTGTTTCCGATTATGAAGGGGCAATACGGGATATCGGTCAGGGGTTCACTGACTGTTGTTTCATGAGCCCCGTTACTTATGTGAAAGCACGGGGGAAGTTCGCGGTCATCCCTCTCGTCAAAACCATGCCTGAGGGAAAAGCCGGGTATCGTTCTGTCATTATCGCAAAAAGTGACAGTAAGATTCATGCCGTCAAAGACATCAGGGGGAAGAGATTCGCGTTCGGGACATCCCACTCAGTATCGAGTTATATAGCTCCCCGGGTTATGCTGCTCAATGCCGGGATTGAACTGAAAAACCTCCTCCATTACGAATATCTCGGCGCCCATGAGAATGTCATCAACGCGGTGATTGAAGGCACTTTTGACGCTGGGGCGGTGTCGGAGAGCGTGGCCGGCCGGCACAAAGACAAGGGGATCAAGTTCATTGAATTTTCCGGTGAAATGCCCGGCTTCATCATAAGCGCACACAAAAAGATGCCCCGGAACATGCAGGAATCGCTTGCCCAGGCGCTCATCGAACTGAAGGAGACTACCCCTGAAGGACTGTCGGTCCTTCATGCCATTGATAAACGCTATAGTGGCTTTACCAGAACCTCTGATGACGAGATCGAAACTTTAGCTGCCATGATGGGAAAGCTGGAGTTGCTATGATGACAAAAGGCAAGAAATTTGCCGTATTCACGATCGGCCAGGAAACCTTCGGGATTGAGATCAACCGGGTCATCGAGATACTCCATACGCAGAAAATATATACGCTCCCGGAGCTTCCCGATTTCCTCTCCGGCGTTATCACCGTGAGGGGAGAAGTCATCCCTCTGCTTGATCTCAGAAAACGATTCGGGATAGGATCTGCGGGCGGGCAGGAACTTACTATCATCGTAAGATATGACAGCGAAAAGATCGGGCTTATTGTTGAGAGAGTCCAGGAAATTGTCACCCTCCTTGCCGGAGAGATCATTGCCCCTCCGACTATCTTTAAAGGTCTGAAAAAAAAATATCTTCCCGGCATCGGGAAAAAAGAGGACAGTATCATCATATTGCTTAATCTCGATTTTCTCCTCTCTTCAGAGGAAAAGATCATGCTGAAAGAATCAGAAGAAATACTGGAAGAACATGCAAAAACTGGAGACTCTGCTTAAACATACTGATGTTGAAGTAAGGAGGGAAGCCCTTGAGAGCCTGAGGGGTCAGCAGGGCGAGCGGCCGGTTCGGCTGCTGCTCTCTGCCATGGAAGATGCAAGCTGGAGGGTACGGAACACGGCGATCGAGATTCTTCTTGAAGAGCATCCTGTCGAAGCCTATATTCATGGGTTGATCGATCTCCTTTATCGGGAAGAGAACGCAGGCGCGAGGAATTCCGCAATAGAAGCGCTCATACGCCTCAACAAAAAAATAACCCTTTTTCTCATCGATGCGTTTCATACCTCCAACCGGGATGTAAGGAAGTTCATCATTGATGTGCTGGGAGAATTCAAAGACAACAGATCACTTCCCCTCATGCTCCACGCCCTGAAAGACGACGACGAGAATGTCCGCGTCACCGCTATCGAGCACCTCGGCAAAGTCGGGGAAGCGACTGTAGTAGACGCTTTGATCAAAATCGTCGAGAGCGATGATGTCTGGACGGCCTATCCCGCTACTGACGCACTCGGAAGAATAGGAGACGCAAAGGCGGTATCCGTCCTGATCAGGGCTCTCGACAAAAAAACTCTCAGGATCCCGGCCATAAAAGCACTCGGTCTCATTGCAGAGCCCGCGACACTCGCGAATCTTGTCCCCCTTCTCCAGGATTCTTCAAAATCAGTCCGGGAAGAGATACTGCACGCCCTTGTGAGATTCTATCATAAGGGTATCGGTGAAGACGTCATTACCGGGGAGATAAAGAGGCTCGTCAACGATAAAATATTTACAATCCTTGCCGATCATGTGCATTCGAATAAACCGGAAGTCAAAGTCTCCGCCATAATTCTCCTCGGATTGATGAAGGATGAACAGGCGTTCACTCCTCTTCTCGAAATATCTCAGGACGAACATTTTGCTGAAGACGTAAAGCGGGCTTTTGTGTTCATCGGCCGGGAAAGACCGGAGTCTCTCATCCGGCTTTTCAGAACAGAGAACCTCAATCAGAAGCGTTTTATCTGTGATGTCGGTTCACGCATCGCGTCTCCTCTCTATTTTGATGAGTTTCTCAGGCTTATCGGAGATGAGGACGGCCATATCCGTTCCATTGCAGCACAGGGTCTATCGAGAATCAATGACCCGAAATCCATCGCACCGATAAGAAAGCTGCTCGCAGACCCTTATGAAGATGTGCAGGAGACCGCTGTCGAAGCTCTTTCACAGCTGGGCCCCTGGCTTAAGACAGATGAATTCATCTCCATGCTCAGGGATCCAAATCCGGTGCTGAGAAAAAATGCCGCCCTTCTGCTCGGTGAAATTGGAGCAAAGGAGGCGGTCCCCGCGCTGGGGTTCGCATTGAAAGACGGAAAGGTAGCGGTCAGAAAGGCCTGCGTTGAGGCTTTTTCGATCTTGAGGACAGAGGAATCTGTTCAATTTCTTGTCCTCGCGCTTACCGATGAAGAGCCCCATATCAGGGCTTTATCCGCCCTCAGCCTCGGCCGGATCGGAGGGGAAGGCGTGTTCGACGCACTCTCGCTCCTCATGTCCGATGCAGATGATTCGGTAAGGGTTGCAGTGGCAAAGTCTCTCGGCATGCTCCAGAATAAAAAGGCTGTTCGACTGCTCGTCAGACTTCTTTCTGACAGAAATGGCTTCGTCGTTGCCACCACCATTGAATCATTAAGCAGAATAGGCGGGTACGAAGCGCGTGATTCGCTGCTGGGCATGCTTGCTTCCAGTGACAAAGAGATCACGCGGACTGCAATAACGGGGCTCTCTTCTTTTTCCGGTGTCGAAGAGGTATTATTGCCCTTCCTTCAGGACAGCGACTGGGCAACAAGAATGGCTGCGGTTGAAGCACTCGGGAAAAGGATGACTAAGTCTGTCAGGAAGGAGATTTCAAAACTCCATGACCGTGAAGAAGACCCTACGGTGAAAAGGGCCATAGAAGAGAGTCTCAGGAAGAGTCGTTAGTCAGCGGTTATCAGGGATACAGCGTCTCATCACGAGAGAAGGGAAGTGCTTCAGAGATATCAATGTCTTTATTTGAGAAAGAAGAAATAATACCGCTTGAGCCTGAGGTATTCAGGCTGATAAGGGATTTTGTCCGTGATTACTGCGGGATATTCTTCGATGATCACTCGCGGTACCTCCTGGAGAAAAGGCTTTCACGGCGGCTCAAAAGCTATCACTTCTCGAATTTCAGAGATTACTACCGGTATCTGCTCTATAACCGGAACCGCGATGAAGAACTTGCCTCAATCATCGATATCCTGACAGTGAACGAAACCTATTTCTTCAGGGAGCAGAACCAGCTAAAGGCATTTACCGAGGAGATTCTGCCGGAACTGAAGAAGACAAACAGGGAGAAAAAAAGGCTGAGGATATGGTCTGCCGGTTGTTCAACCGGCGAAGAGCCATATACCATTGCCATGCTCGCACTCGAAACCGGAGCGTTCCATAACTGGAATATTGAGATTTTCGGGAGTGATATCAATCAGAGGGTGCTCCAGGTAGCACGGAGCGGGGTTTACAGGAAGAATTCTTTCCGGACTACCGAACAATATTACCTGAGGAAATATTTCAAAGAAGAGGATTCCTTCTTTACAATCTCTGATACTGTCAAGCAACATGTCAATTTCAGTCATCTCAATCTTCTCGATCCTGTCAAGACGAAACTGGCCGGAACCGTAGATGTCGTCTTCTGCAGAAATGTGCTTATCTATTTCGACTATCCCTCAAGAAAAAAAGTAATCGAGATGTTTTATGAGAGGCTTGGAGGCGGAGGGTATCTTCTCCTTGGTCATGCCGAATCGCTGATTAATATTTCAACCGCCTTCACCTTAAAACATTTAAAATATGATATGGTATATCAAAAACCGGAAAAAATCGGAGCGCATATCCATGTCTAAGATACGGATTCTTATTGTTGATGATTCTGCATACAGCAGACAGACCCTGAGGAAAATGCTCGAGGCTGATCAGGCGATTGAGGTCGCCGGCATTTCAGCTGACGGGATCGACGCCATGGCTAAGACACTGAGGCACAAGCCTGACCTCATCACTCTCGACCTCGAAATGCCGGGCATGGACGGCTTCAGTTTTCTCCGGTGGCTTATGGAGAACAGGCCTACCCCCGTTATCATCATCAGTTCATATTCTGATTCAAAAACTGTCTTCAAGGCCCTTGAGTTCGGTGCTGCGGACTTTATCGCAAAACCCTCACGGATGGCATTGGCAGATTTTCGCACAATGGAGAAAGAACTCCTGATGAAGGTTAAGGGGATCAAGGGCCTGCGCATGGACCGTCTGAGCAAAAACCTCGAATTTTTTGAAGCTAAAAAATCCATTCCCGTTCCCCTTGAAAGATCTGCCTTTGACATAAACGCTGTCGCAATAGGCACGTCGACAGGTGGGCCTGCAGCTCTGAAGATACTCTTTTCCCGCCTTCCCGCCGATTTTGCTGCAGGAATCGTAGTAAGCCAGCATATGCCAAAGGGCTTCACTGCTTCCTTTGCTGACCGGCTCAATAATATTTCGAAAATCGAGGTGAAAGAGGCCGCAGAAGGAGACTCTCTGGAGCATGGAAGGGCGCTTATCTGTCCGGGCGGCTATCATATGACGTTTACGAAGAAGGGGAAAAAGGTGGTTACCACGATGAAAGAAACAAGGAGCACTGACAAATATACCCCTTCCGTGGATCTCATGATGTCTTCGCTCGCAGAAATCTACGGGCCTCAGACACTTGGCGTTATTCTCACCGGCATGGGCAGTGATGGAAGGGCCGGAATGCTGGAAATTAAGAAGCGGGGAGGCTATACTATAGTAGAATCGGAAGAATCTGCTGTTGTCTTCGGTATGCCTTCAGAGGTAATAAAAGCCGGTGTTGCTGAACGAATCCTGCCAATCTCTGACATACCTGTCGAGATGGTGCGGTTAGTAAAGGGGACAGGGCGGAGAAAAGGTTCCTAAAGGCGGAGGACTCATGGAAAAAGAATTCAATCTCTCGAAAAAAGCAGATGAATTTCTTCAGATGTTCAAGAAAGGCGAAGAATTCACAAAAAATCTTCTTAAGGAAAACGAACGTCTGAGGTTCAGGATTGCACAACTTGAAGAAGAACTTGAAAAGGCAGGCAATGAAGACAGAAAGATGCTGTATGAAGAAAGGATACGGGTCCTTGAAAAAGAGAGAGATTCTCTTCTGGAACGATACAAACAAGTTGAGGAAGAGAACAAGGACTTTGCGTCCAAATATCTGGAGGTCGAATCAGAAAACAACAACCTTGCAAACCTGTACGTTGCGAGCTATCAACTCCATTCCACGCTTGATTTCAACGAAGTCCTCCGGATCGTGCTTGAAATTGTCATCAACCTCATCGGGGCCGAGAAATTTGCCATATACCTCATGGACGAAAAAAGCAATGAGCTTCTTCCCGCAGCAGCAGAAGGCATATCCCTGAGCGACATTCCGAAAACGAAAATCGGGGAGGGAGTCATCGGAAAAGTGGCAAAGGAAGCAGAGAGTTATTTTATTGAGGACTTTGGAGAGAGCGGCTCATCACCGGCAGACCCTGCACATCCTATAGTCTGCATCCCGCTAAAAATAAAAGAACATGTTATCGGGGTTATATCCATCTACTCGCTTTTCATACAGAAAGCCTCATTTTCGAACATTGACTATGAGCTGTTCAATCTGCTCGCGGGTCATGCCGCAACTGCAATTTTTTCCTCGCGGCTCTACACCCAGTCTGAGCGTAAACTGACAACAATCCAGAGCTTCCTCGACCTTCTGAAAGAAAAACCGAGAAAATGATCATGAGGAGGAGGAAACATGCCGAACATCCTTGTTGTTGAGGACTCACCAACGATGCGACAACTCATAGGGTTTGCGATCAAGCGGATTCCTGAATCCAGGATCATTGAGGCGACAGACGGAGTCGACGCATTAAAGAAACTGGCTTCTGAAAAGATAGACGTTATTCTTGCCGATATCAATATGCCGGTGATGGACGGCCTGAAACTGGTAAGCCTTGTCAGGGAGAATCCTTCCTACAAAAACATCCCCATAATCATGATCACCACTGAGGGGGCGGAAGAAGACAGGAAGAAAGCGCTCGCTCTCGGTGCGAATGCCTATCTCACAAAACCTATACAGACGCAGGAATTGATGAAACTCGTCACCAGCTTTTTTCCGTAGTCAGCCTTTACACTCTGGGCAGAAAAATGTTCCGGAAAACCAGGGTGTTTCGTGTGAAAAATCAGGGACCAATTCGAGGAGCATCGGCGTCTTGCATACCGGGCAGCTGAAATCCTGCAGGGAAAAGTCGGCGGCAAGTTTTTCCGCGTCATGAGCGTGTTCATCGATTTTTATTCTATAATGAACGAGCGCTTTTGTTTTCGGTTTCTGGCTGATGACCTTGCGTATCTGTTCCACAACCTCATTCGGTTTTGTTGTTGCCTTGATAATATATCCCGCGGCACCGAGATTCATAGACCGTTCAACCTCTTCCGGCTGCCCTCTCGCAGAGAACACGATGACGGGTATATCCGTAAGACGAGGGTCGGTTTTGATAACCTGGAGTACTTTATACCCGTCCATCACCGGCATCATGAGGTCAAGAAGGATGATATCCGGGATTTCCGTGGAGAGGATCTTGATAGCCTCCACCCCGTTATCAGCGGTAAGAACTGTAAACTGTTCGATTGTCAGCTTGCTCCGGTACATCTGCTGCACAACCTTTGAGTCTTCGACCAAGAGAACTTTATTTCTCATTTGCTAAATTGTAATGGGGATTTTTCCTTGTGTCAATAGTTAAATTTATCGAGTCTATCGAAACAGACAAGAGGCTGGGCCTTCAGAGCATACAACAGCCGGTAGTTCGCCCCGACAAAACCACGATATGGAGAAAATGCGACCTCTCCGACATGTCACAGGAAGTATTGTTCAGCCGAGGAACAGAAATAAGGAAGATTCTATTCGGTCTTAAACAGAACCTCTATCTTTGCTTTCGCCCTCAGATCAGCTATCAATTTCTCGGACAGTTCACGCGCCTTATCAGCCTCTATTTCTCGCTTAAGTTTCTCCTTGACCTCTTCAAAGGAAAGCTGCTGATCGGGTTTCTTGTCCTCCACCTTGATAAGGAACCACGAATCTTCCGTGTGGATGAGATCACTCACCTCGCCGGTTTTCAGTTTAAATGCAGCAGTCTCAATATCGGGAAGCATCCTTCCCTTATGGATGTAACCGATGTCGCCAGACTTGACTCGATAGCTGTCCTCTGAAAAATTATACGCAATCTCACCGAAGTCATCTCCCGCCTTTATTTTTTCCTGGATGTCTTTTGCTTTCTGCTCATCCTTTGTGGTGATGATTTTCAGCTTCACACTTTCCGGTTGTTTGAACTGGGCGGTGTTCTTGTCATAGTAATTCTTAAGCTGCTCCTCAGTCACACGTGATGCCTCGACGACTTTTTTCTCGTTGAGCTGCTGAACCAGCTGTTCTTTTTCGATCTGGAAGCGGATCGTTTCTTCCTTTATGCCTTCCTTCTCAAGGGCTGCCTTATATTCTTCCTCTGATTTAAACCTTTGCCTGATCTTCTCGGATTGCGCATTTACCTTGTCCTTGTCAGGTTTCATCCCGACTGCCAGGGCATCCTGATACAAAAGCTCACGATTTATGATTTCATCAAGCGCCTGTTTATAGAAATTTTTCCGCTTTTCCTCTGGAACATTCTTGTGGAAGGTCATACGGGGAATAAGGCGGTCAACCTGGCCCTCCAGTTCTTTCATGGTCAACTTAGTTCCATTTACTACAGCAACAACTGTCTCTTCCGCATAGACTGGGATTGCGAGCAGCATAATCAAAAAAGCAACTAGTATCTTTTTCATTGAAAACTCCCATTTTTATTTATAATGCAGGATACGGAAAGGAACATGCAAGAAAAAACCCCTGTCAAGGACAGTATTCATGAATCTTCCCGAATACTGTGACGTTATACGCCTGACAAGGTATAATAGCGGAAAGGATCGGCTTATCCCGTATGGAGTATAGCAAAACAACAGACTTTCAGAAAATCATATGCAGAAAGAAAAAATCCTTGTTGTAGAGGATGAAGAAAAGATTGCGGGAATCGTAAAGTCATATCTCGAAAGAGAAGGCTTTCAGGTAACGGTTGCCCCTACAGGCGAATCGGCGCTCAGTCGGTTACAAGACGGATTTGATCTTATTATCCTCGACCTCATGCTTCCTGATATAGACGGTGAAACAATCTGCACTTCTCTGCGGGAGTTTTCTGATATCCCCATCATCATGCTGACTGCAAAAAGCTCCGAGGATGAGCGGGTCAGGGGCCTTGGGATAGGCGCTGATGATTACGTAGTAAAACCTTTCAGTGCAAAGGAACTCGTAGCACGGGTAAAAGCACATCTCAGACGGACAGTGAGCGCTAAAAAGAAAATCCTCTCCTTCAACGGCGGGATATTAACCATAGACCCCCTGAGCAGAGAAACAAGAAAACATGACAACCCTGTATCTCTGACTTCAACTGAATTCAAGATACTATTGAATCTTGCGGAAAAGCCACAGATGATTTTCAGCAGGCTTCAGATCATCACTCTTGTTCAGGGGTTTGATTTCGAAGGATATGACCGGGTTGTTGACGCTCATATCAAGAACCTCAGGCAGAAGATAGAAGACAAACCCAGAGACCCTTTGTTCATTAAAACCGTGTACGGAGTGGGATATAAATTCATCGGCATCCCTGACGAGGAAAGCAGCCAAGATAAGGCTCTCCTATAGGCTAGCCCGGATTCTTCATGAATTGGTTCTACAATACGGCGGATACAGTATTTTTGCGGATTTATCCCGATTCTTATCGGGATCCCTCGGAGTCCCGAAAAAAGTCGGGACGAGAATGAGCAAAAATACTGTATCCGTCGTATTCATCCGGGAATATGTAAATAATATGGTATAGAACGTATCAGTGCCTGAATGCCCGTTGTCCGGTAAATACCATTGTTACTTTCGGGTCTGCTTCATTGCATGCAACAATCGATTCGAAATCTCTCTCGGACCCGCCTGGATTCACAATGCCGGCAATCCCCTCTTTGATTCCTGCATCAACACCGTCCCTGAACGGGAAGAACGCATCAGAGACCATTATGGCGCCAATAAGTCCGCCCTTGTTCTTCTTTGTTTCTTCATCAATCCCGGCAAGTGAGTCTTCCTTTCTCTTGCCCTGTTTCACCTCGAGTTCGAATGTCTTATACGGCACGCCATGCTTTTTGAAGCATAGTGCATCTGCATATTTTGTATATGCCTTGAAGGTTGCTATTTCGGCAACGCCTACCCTGTCCTGTTCACCTGTTCCAATGCCGACTGTTACCCCATCCTTGACATAAATAACGGAATTCGAGGTAATACCCTGCTCGATATTCCATCCGAAAAGCATATCTGAATATTCCTTTTCCGTCGGCTGTCTCTCGATGACATATTCTTTCTCCTTATATACTGTTTTTGCAGGGAGAAAGTCATTGTTCGTCCTGATTTTGTTTACCGGAGATTGCTGGACGATTATGCCCCCGTCAATCAAAGATTTGAAGTCAACAAAACGAAAATCCCGGTATTTTGTGAGATCGTTTATTTTCGTTACCCGTATAATTCTCAAATTCTTTCTCTTTGCAAGAACCGGAACAGTTCCTTCCTCAAATTCCGGCGCTGCAACCACCTCAAGATAATTCTTGCTCACCATCTCTGCTGTCTCTTTATCCATAGCCCTGCTCACCACGAGGCATCCACCGAAGGCAGCTATTCTGTCAGCCATATTCGCTTTTTCATATGCATCAGCAAGAGAGGAGCCGTATGCAGCACCGCAGGGGTTGTTATGTTTAAGGATAGCTGCTGCAGGTTTGTCCATAAGAAATTTAAGAATATTCAGTCCATTATCAAGGTCGGTAAGGTTCGTCTTGCCCGGATGCTTGCCTGCCTGGATCATATCTTCTTCAGAAATGCTGCTGACGAGGCCGTTCCCTGGTTCTATGAACTGGCATCCACCGAGGGCAAGATTGCCGTTGATTAATTCATAGAGCGCAGCTTCCTGTCCGGGGTTTTCTCCATACCGGAGTCCTTTTTCGATCAACTCTCCCGTCTTGTTATCGGGTATCTTCCAGGTTTTCTTTTTATATATCAATGTCCGGTCACCAAACTTTATTACCATCTCCCCGGGGAAATGATCTTCCATAATGGTCTTGTACATTTTCTTTATATCCGACATAAAATCCTCCTTAATAGAGAAGATAAGTCAAAATTATCAATAATCAATGATCATTTGTCAATGGATAACGGATAAAATCTCAAATGAAAATAAGCAATTCAAAAAAATGCAGATATCTCAGCGGATGATTGAAAGCACTCTTTCTGACAAGAAAGAATGGGAGAAATGAAAACCTGCTGGTATTGTATAAATCCCCTGTTCGATCTCCAATGATAATTTTACATTGATAGTTGCTTGTTTTGAATTGCTATTTTTTCTTATGCTCTTCCTTTACCTTCAGTGTCTCTTCGAGCATCAGAAGATACTTCACGTATTTTACCCCTAAGTTCATGAGGGCGATATCGTCAGTCCTGACCTTCTCTTTCTCTTCCTGCGATATATCAAATATATCAAGAAACCGGCTTTCGAAAACAAACCTCCGGAACCTTTCCATATCATAACAGGCGGTATAGATCTGCGCCTGTTTGTTCGAATCGAGCGCATCTCCGGGCAGATTTCTCCGGAGCTGAATCTCCTTCCACTCCCTGTTCACCTCGTCATAACGATCAACCCCCTGATCCTGCATCCAGGATTCAATCGTCCATTCAGCATCTTCCTGGTATCCAAGACAGTGGGGCTCTCTGATAAAGAAGTAGAATTCTTCATGCTCCGGTCCCTGTTCTCCGCCTTTTCTCATCGAGGCCTGGCCGATCGGGTAATAGCGGCAGTTTGCAGGCCGGTCTTCGTAAATGGTGCATCCTTCTGGTGTTACGAATGGGCATGGTTTCCCTTCAGAAGCCAGCATTTTCAACATAACAAAAGGATGAGAGGTTTTTTCTTCAATGTCCATCACAGTATATTTTTCAAGGAATTCCTCAGAGGTCATGCCGAGGCGCTTCTTCATGCGGATGATATCGTATGGCGTCAGAAGAATGTTTATCTGGCTGCAGCACTGTGTAAAACATTTCACCCCTTTATGACACCTGAATTTAAATTTGCTGTTCTTGGTAAGTTTTGTCGGTTCAACATGTTTCATGCTCGGTAACGCCATCTTCTTTCCATCCTTTCTTCCCTGTTTATTCTACCTCGAAAAAGAGGAATCGTGTTAAAAAAAGTCTCAATAAAAAAGGCCGGCGGACTTTTCCGCCGGCCTTTTATTCTATCAGGAGTTAAATAAGCGGGACGATCAGCAATGCGACGATATTGATGACCTTGATCATCGGGTTGATTGCCGGTCCTGCTGTGTCTTTATACGGGTCGCCGACAGTGTCGCCTGTGACAGAGGCTTTATGTCCGTCACTGCCCTTCTTGTGTACTACGCCTTTGTCATCGGTAACGCCGTCTTCAAAGGATTTCTTGGCATTGTCCCATGCGCCACCGCCGCTTGTCATGGCAATAGCCTGGAAGAGTCCGGTCAGGATACTTCCAATAAGTACGCCTCCGAGTGCCTCTCTGCCAAGCAGTAAACCTACAACAAGAGGAACAACAACTGGGATAAGCGCAGGGACCATCATCTGCTGGATGGCGCCCTTGGTCACTATGTCAACGCACTTGCCGTACTCCGGCTTTCCCGTGCCTTCCATGATGCCGGGGATCTCACGGAACTGCCTGCGCACTTCAACAACGATGCCGCCGGCAGCCTTAGCAACGGCCTCCATCAGGAGCGATCCGTAATAATAAGGAAGCAGACCGCCGATGAAAAGGCCGGCCAGAACCATGGGGTTCGAAAGATCAAAAGAAAGCTCTGTGCTGAATGACCTTGAATACTCTGCAAAAAGGACCAGAGCCGCGAGGGCTGCCGAACCAATAGCATAACCCTTGGTAACAGCCTTTGTGGTGTTGCCGACTGCATCCAATGGGTCTGTGATGTTACGGATCTCTTCAGGCATGCCTGCCATTTCTGCGATACCGCCTGCGTTGTCCGTAATCGGGCCGTAGGTGTCAATGGCCACCACGATGCCTGTCATTGAAAGCATCGAAACCGCTGATAATGCAATAGCAAAAAGACCGCCGGATTTATCGCCGGCAAATCCGCCGCCTAATGCATAAGCGCCAAGTATTGAGGCAACGATAACGATAACAGGCGCTGCGGTTGACTTCATGCTGACTGCGAGGCCGGCGATCACATTTGTGCCGTGACCGGTCAAGCTGGCTTGTGCAATGTGTTTCACCGGGGGATACTGCGAAGCAGTGAAGTACTCAGTTATAACCACGATAATTCCGGTCAATGCAAGGCCGATAAGCGCCATAAGGAAAACGTTCATCTGTGTAAATGAAGGGTGAGAGGCCATTGAAGTCGCATCTACGCCTTTCAGAAACGCGCCTGTCACGAAATAAAATGTTACTGCCGCAAGAATTCCTGCAACAGCAA
>JAKLQR010000173.1 GCA_022013235.1 Thermodesulfovibrionales bacterium
GTCCCGCCGTTTTCTCCCATACCGCCGCAATGCGCCCACAATAGCAGCAATCACCTTTTCAGAGGAAAAGACTCTCCTGGTAATTGCTGATGCGTGATCTCTCCATTTCCCCTGCAATGACTGCGTCTTCAGGGAATTGAAAATATCAAGGACCTTCCCGAATTCCCCTTTTTCCGAAAATACTTCGACGAGCGCGATGAGCCTTCCCTCAAGATTCCGGTACGAATCATCATCAAGAGAACTTGACCCGAGGAGTGAAAGCACGACATCGAAACAGACCCCGGTAATCGCTTCCTCGGTACATTCCGCAATGATCGCGGCCTGAAATTCCGGATCACCTGCTACTGTCCGGGCGGAAGAGAGAAGGGCATCCAAGGTTCCTCCATTGTGAAAGTGTGTCATATGTGCCTCATCAAACAGGAGGGCAGTTTCTCCGGGTATCTCTATGTCATGCAGCACCGCGTTCCCGCATGCGATAAAGTCGAATGAGAAATCAGAACCTTTGAGAGTCCTGCAGGGAACAAAGGCGGGTTGTTCAGGGTGCAGCTCCGCATCCTCCCCTTTTCCGGAAGGGACAGAAATTCCCTGCACCGCTTCAGGCAAGAGGTCCCTCTCCTGGCTCGCAAGAGGGATGCCGGTACCGAAAAGGGAATTATAGCGTGAGAGAAATGGACGCCGGAGGTCGGACTTGAGTCCGGTAAGAAATACCCTGCCCCGTTCAGCCGCGCCTTCACCCATTCCTCCGTCCCCTCCAAAATAGGCGCTGATCACCCTGTCTATCACTTCTTCGCCTGGGGCTCTGAAAAGCATGGCATTAAGGAGATGCGCCATCTCAACCGGGGGGATTTCCCTTATAACGCTATAGACGTCCTCAGAGACGTCGCGTTCAAGAAGGGCTTCAACGCATTCGGCATAACGGGCACCCTCCGCCATTTCCTGCATGCTGTCCTTCCCTCCGGACTCCATGCCGAAAGGAGGTAAATCCTGGGGGGTTTCCTGTTTATGCATTCCCCTCTCGTTGCCCCTGATAAGACCGTAACTGGCGGCATCTTCATGGGGATCCGCTCCGGCGGGTCTGGTGAAGAAGGGAGCCTGGGCCTGGCTGCTCTGCATATAATACATGGTATTTTCATAGCCCTTAATGAGCCCCTCAGGAGCTTTCTCATCAGGCGGGAGAACCCCCGCATCACCGGGCAAGGATTTCACCGGGTTCACGCTGATATTCACAATGCTTTTCTCCGCCATCGCATTAGATAGCTGTTCGACAGTCAGT
Source organism: Thermodesulfovibrionales bacterium (assembly GCA_022013235.1). GTDB lineage: Bacteria > Nitrospirota > Thermodesulfovibrionia > Thermodesulfovibrionales > SM23-35 > JAKLQR01. The sequence goes on from JAKLQR010000173.1 coordinate 1,274, forward strand.
TCCTTCGTCGAAATAATATTGTGGAAGGCAATGAGTTCCCTCCGGCTAAGCTCCCTCTCAAAAGACAACGCATTGATATTCCTGCTATTGAGCCAGGCTGCAAAATTTCCAATAACGAGGGGATCGCCGGTCAGTACCTCCCCGTCAAGCATCAGCCTCCCCTCAACCGTTTCCAGGTGCAGGGGCAGGTTCGTCCGAAAAGCTTTTTGGATGCTATGGAAAGCATTTTTAAGGGGATCGGATATGAGCGGATGTTTATAGGGGTAGAGAAGCGAGTGAACGTGTGCGGCATACAGATTGATTACCGCATCCGAAACAAGCTTCCTCTGGCGGGACTGGTTCGCCCTGTCTAATGCTTCCTGCATAGTTTTTCTCCGGGAAGATTCAAGGTATTGTCAGAATACTATAAAAATGTCTTTATTTTTAGTTTATCATCTAATTAGCGCCTTTTTCAAAATAAGCTTCGTTCCATCGCCCATTTTTCCCCTATCTTTCCTGATATACAATGCGCTTCATGAGAGGGGTTCTGCGGGATGAGATACCATATCGGCATGGGATGGCAGTATAATAGAATCTGGCTCATGGAAAAGAATACAATCCATATTGTTCCCAGGTATATTATTTACAGCTTCTTCATCCTTGGCCTGATTTCGGCTATTGCCTTCAGGACAATAATCGTGATTCAACGCGTGGAGCCTGGATGGATAAGACCTGTCTGGTATACAGGGACAATCGGTTATTTTTTCTTTTTTCTCTACAGGTACCTCATTACCCTGAAAAGGAAAAAAGCGATCGAGGAATTTCAGCTCATAGAGAAACTGAAAGTAAACGCTTGTTTGACAGAGAAAGACAGGGAGGTTGTCCTGTATCTCCTCTCTTCGGTGAAGTACTCTCTTGAAGACATCAACTACGCCATTATATTCCTGTTGTCCGTTCTTGCCATTGCAGCCGACTTATTGCTCAGTTTATTGTAGAAACAGTCTTTTTCCCAAAAGACTAAAAAGATCTTAATCTTAACCCGAACAGAAAGAACATCAGCGCAATGAAGAGTATCTGGATTATCCAGCCGATCATGCATACTCCTACAGCCCGGAATGTGCTTCTGTAATCCAGTGCCTGTCTCACTGCAATGATCATGGCTATGAGCATCCATATGGATGCTCCAAACGTGACAATCTCTGTGACTCCGGGGATGATACCGAACACCCGGATTATACCGGGCGAGCTTGAAAACCCGACAGTGCGAAGCAACTCACCGGGAGTTGCGCGGGTCTGTTTCTCCGGGAGGAGCCTGGTTCCGATAAAATAGGTGAGATATGCCCAGATAAACCAACCGATTAGGGCGCCGATCGTACCGAGAAGCACGCCGCTCAACCCTCCGTACCGGAATGTCCCGATACCTGCAGCAACGCTGGAAAGCACGACAACCAGCATAGCCTGCCTTAACGCACCGGGATCGGCTTCAACTTCTTCATAAAGCTGTGCATCTAATTTGGCTGCACGGAAAATGCGGTCTTTCAGATCGGCCATCTCATCCCTCTCTGGATGATTGTTTTAGCACATAGTATCTTAGAATTTTCAGTGAGCGAACACACGTCATTCTCACGCCGGTTCATCCTGTTCACCGGGTCATTTTCTGGAGTATCTGCCCGAGTTTTTTCAGTTCTTCCCCATAGCCTGCCCAGTTCCCTTGCCGTATCAGTTCGTTGAGTCTTTCGTATGTCTGCGCAGCCTCTTTTGCAAGCTGGTCAAGAGAAGTCTTCTCACCTCCTGTTTCCTTTGCCCTGAGAGAAGAGGCAATCCTTCCCCCAAAGAGCTGCTGGAGACCAAGTTCAAGGTTCTCTTCCATGACTACATTGTTTTCGAACGCGAGGATGACCCGTCTGAGTTCCGGCAATCCGCCCTTGTCTTCAGCAGCGAGATAAAGAGGTTGCACATAGAGGAGGGAAGTCTCGATAGGGATTATGAGGAGGCTCCCCCGTATAACCTGCGACCCGCGTTGTCCCCAGAGGGTGAGCTGCTGTGATATGTAGGAATCCTGATCGATCCGGGCATCGATCTGTCTCGGGCCGAACACGAGTCTGTCCCTGGGGAACGTATATACTATGAGATTTCCGTAATGGGGCTCATCACATCTTCCTGCAATCCATGCAGCCAGATTATCTCTTTTGGAAGGGGTATAGGGCAGCAGCAGGATATATTCCTCTTTTTTCTCCGCCGGAAGTTTCATGATCGTATAATAAGGCTCTATAGGCTCCTCGCCATAGGAAGGGATTTCCCACAAATCCTCCTTGTTGTAGAAAACCTTGGGATCGGTCATGTGGTATGTGGAGAACATCTTTGCCTGGATCTGAATGAACTCCCTCGGATACCTGATATGCTTCCTTAAATCATCATCCATTGCTGACAGCGGGAAAAAGAGCTTCGGGAACATGGCGTTGTATACCTTCATGATCACATCGTCGGGGTCGCTGATATAGAACTGAACGGTGCCGTTATACGCATCAACGACAACTTTCACCGAATTCCGGATGTAGTTGATTTTATTGTTGAGCGGATTTGAGTAGGGAACCCTGTTTGATGTGGTATAGGCGTCAATAATCCAGAGCAGCCTGCCGTCGTCAGCGACCACAATATACGGGTCCTGATCATACAGAAGAAAAGGGGCGATTTTCCGCGCCCTTTCTATGATGTTTCTGTAGAAGAGAATCCTGCTCGCGGGAGTAATATCAGAGGAAAGCAGGAGTTTTTCCGTCTGGAATTTCACTGCGAAGGCCGCCTTTTTCAATAACGATGATAATTCTACGCCGCCTTTCCCTTCGTACGAGGTATAGACATTTCCTTCCGAAGTCGGATAATTGAACTCGGGGACTTTGGTTTTTATCACGATATAATCGCTGGAGAGTTCACCGAAATAAATTTCAGGTCTCGTTACGGTGATATCCGAAGAAGAAACAGGGGGGATGTCTTTTATGATAAATTCGGGCAGCCCCTCTTTCGAAATTCTGCTCACAGGTCCCATGGATATACCGAACCCATGGGTGAACACAAGTTTTTCATTGATCCAGGACCTGCTGGGCAGGTCGTTAGATGAGAGTTCCCTCGGGGATAACATTACCTGCATATACTCGCCATTGATCCTGTACCGGTCGTTGTCCACATCCTTGAAACTATAATAGGTCCTGATCTGCTGGAGCTGGCTGTATGTCCTCTGGGTCGGCGCATCATCCCACAGCCGTATATTCTTGATGGTTGCATTGTTTTTTTCGAGGTCATTGGAAGTCAGGTTATAAGAGACGTCGAACGGACTTACCGTTATCCTGTCGAGGTCATATCCGAACCTTGTGAACCGGATATGGTTTTCTATGAACGGCCTCTCGAGCGCGAGTTCGTTCGGCGTAACCTTGAGACTCTGCAGCAATGCAGGATATATCAGAAGGCCTATCACGTAGACAAGCGCGGTGAGCCCCAGCGGCGCAAACATTATTTTCCGGGAACCCCTGAAGGCGCCGGCAATAAAAAGCACTCCGCTCAGAACCGTGAGGAAAATGAGGCCGCGCAGGACATACATTCTCGCATGCACGTCTGCATATCCGGCCCCAAAGATGATGCCCTGCGGAGACAGGAGGAGCTGGAACTGGTCAAGATATAACCCGAAGGCAATGTTGATGATGAACAGTCCGCCAAGAAAACTCGCATGGATTCTCACCCGTTTGTCGATGGAGATGTTTTTCTCCTGAAGCGTTATGCCTCCCCTCAGAAAATAATTAATCAGTACAAGGAGAAGGGTTATGAAAATGAGAAGGGTTATGAGATTCCTGATAATTTCGAGCCACGGGACAGCAAAAAGATAGAACCCGACGTCCTGATTGAAGAACGGATCGCTCATGCCTACGCTCAGACGGTTCTGGAAGAGCAGGAATTCATTCCAGAGAGAGCTTCCGATAAGCCCGATATACAAGCCTGAGAGGATTCCGAGAATAGCGGTTATAGGTTTTACCCATTTTGCAAGCATCGCAATATTCAGCGAGATTTGTGTCTGCCCGCCAAAGAAAAGTTCGATGGGAGCGAAATGGGCCCTGTTTGCAAAGAAGAGGTTTATCATGATAAACACAAGGGAGAACAGTCCGAACGTGAAACCGAGAAGAAGTTGTGTGGAGAGGATCTTCACAAAAATACTGTGATAGTCCAGTTCGCTGAAAAAAAGCCAGTCGGTGTAGACCGCAATGAATGTGCCGCCGAAGAGAAACAGGAAGGCGAGAATTCCTGCGATAAAAACAAATGGTTTTCTGTTCTTCATGAAAAACCTCCTGTGATTTTTTGAGAAGAAGTGACAATACAGCACGCGCTGTCAGGACATCATGGGTTTATCAGAATATTCTTATATTCTGCACTCTGTTGTTTCCATTATATCGTACCCGCATCAAACTTACCAGTTTTTTTGCAAATTCAGCATATTCTCAGTCTTCCGGTTCCGGGGGAATATGAGCATGCCGCATTAACTGCTCAAGCTTCATATTCTTCAATTCAAAAATCCTTACTTCCTGTTCTTTGCCTTTTACCCTGACCCGGTCGAGTTCATTGAGCTCTATATGTCCGAATAATTTTTTCTCGATTAATGGTTGAATGTGTTGCAGGGTATATTCGGTGATAATAATCTTTGCATTATAACTTCTTGTCAGTTTTTCTACCCGCGCACCGAGGTTCACATGATCACCGATAATGGTATAATCCATTTTCTTGCCCGGCGCTCCGATATTGCCGATTACCACTTCACCGGTATTGATGCCGATGCCGCAGTCGAGTACCGGCTTTCCCTCCCTCGTCCATTTCCCGTGCAGTTTCTCGAGACTCGCAACCATATGCAGCGCGCACCGGAACGCGCGCTCGGCATGGTTTTCCTGGTCGACCGGAGCACCCCAGAAGGCCATAATTTCATCACCTACAAATTTATCGAGGGTGCCGTCCCATCTGAAGATGATGCTTGCCATTTCTTCGAAATATTCATTCAGCAACTCTATAACCTGCTCAGGCGATGTCTGTTCCGACAGTGTAGTGAACCCAATGATATCCGAAAACAGGACCGTCACCGTCTTTCTTTCACCGCCCAGCTTTGCCTTCTCGGGGTTGTTGATAATCTGTTCCACGATCTTTGGCGACACATAACTCGAAAACATCCTCCTTATCTCCCCGGCTTTTCTTTCCTCGAAAAAATA
>JAKLQR010000174.1 GCA_022013235.1 Thermodesulfovibrionales bacterium
ACCTCAGATCCCTCCTTGAGACCGGAAATGTTTCCGAAACGGGCATTGACCTTATACTCCTTTGTCCCGAGCAATTCCACGTCACCAAGCTTCACGGCAAGATAGGCAAGGCAGAGGAATCCGACAATCATGAAAAGGCCCACCAATGTTTCAACGCTAAATTTCTTCATTGATCATCCCTCCATTCGTTCACTTTCATAGATGTGTCCCATAGTTTTTTCAACGAATTCCCTGATTACAGGGTTTTCGGATGTTTGAAAGTCTTCAGGGGAAAGGCAATCCTGAATGACCCCGTTATAGAGAAGCGCAACATAGTCAGCGAGCTTGAAGATCTTCGGCACATCATGGCTCACTATCACGGATGTATATCCCAGTTTGGTCTGGGTTCTGAAAAATACACGGTATATTTCATTGCTCTTTGCGATATCAAGGCCTGTGGTAGGCTCGTCAAAGAAGACGATTTTTGGGTTCAGGACAAGGGCACGGGCAAGGCCGACCCTCTTCTTCATACCGCCGCTGATCTGCGCAGGATATTTCTCCCCGCTTCCCTCAAGATCCATCAAGGTGAGCATTTCGGCCACTTTGTTCCTGATCTCCTCTTCAGAGGCCTTCGTGCGTTCTCTGAGGGGCAGCGCGACATTTTCAAATACCGTCATCGAATCAAACAACGCAGCATGCTGGAAAAGAACACCAAAATTGGCCCGGATCTCCTTCAATCCTTTCCTGCTTATTGTATTTATGTCTTTACCGTTCACCAGGACTTTGCCGCTGGTCGGTTTCATGAGGCCAAGGATGTGTTTGATGATAAGGCTTTTCCCCTGTCCGCTCTCCCCGACAATAACGGTCGTCTTCCCCTCAAAGATGGAAAGATTGACCCCCTTGAGCACCTCCTGTGCCCCGAATCTTTTCCTCACGTCTATCATCTGAATCATTGACTGGGCGTTCATATGAGCAAAGAGGTGATGATATAATCAAGTACCAGGATTGAAACAGACGACAGCACAACAGCGCTTGTCGTCACCCTGCTGACCCCTTCTGCTCCGAAACCGCCTGAACGTTCCATATGTACATAGTATCCTTTCGCGGCACAGATCCAGACGATCAGGAGACCGAAACAGACCGACTTGATGAACCCCATAGAGATATCGGCGAATTCAACGTCACGATACATACTCGTAAAGAACGCTCCTTCGTTTGCTCCCATAAGTTTTACGCCAACGATATATCCGCCGAAGATGCCGACCACATTAAAAACAGCGGTAAGGAGGGGTACTGATGCCAACGCTGCAATGAATTTGGGCGCCATGATGTATTTGTGGGGGTCTATCGCCATGCACTCCAGTGCATCGATCTGCTCTGAAATCCTCATGATTCCTATTTCCGCACAGATGGCTGAACCTGCCCTGCCGGTAACCATAAGCGCGGCCAGGACCGGCCCGAGTTCGCGGATCAGACTTAAGGCAACGACGGACCCGATAAGACCTTCCGAACCGAATTTACTCAGCGTATTGTATCCCTGAAGCGCAAGGACCATGCCGGTAAAGGCTCCGGTAAAAACGATAACGAATACCGACAAGGTTCCGATGATGTATATCTGTTTGATCACATGGCTTATCTTATAGTAAGGCAATTTGATGATATTGAAGACCACAAATGCCAGGAAGATGCCCATCCTTCCTGCCTGGTTGACATAATAGAGGGTGAGTTCGCCGACTGTATTCAGAATCCTTATCATAAGTATAAAACCGCTTTCATATTATACAGAGTACCCGGAAAGTTAGCCACTCCAAACCCAATAATTTTTAGTCGAAATTATTCATGAACTGATCATAGAACACGGCGGATGCAGTATTTTTGCAGTATAATGAACTTGTGACAGAAACTTTGAGATATTTCCTTGCGCTCTTAACGATCATATTCTGGCCGTTCATACCCCTGTTCTGGCTTCCGGTTCACCTCGCCACAAACTTTTTCAGCAAATTCAGGGTACTTGCCTATGGCATGCCGGTGATTACATGGCTGCCCCTTGCATATTTCCTCTATCACAAGCGAGTTGTGCTCCTTTCATGTGAGATTGCGTTCCCTCTCCCGGTAAACATTGCCGGATTGGTTCTCCTGGCTGCAGGCACTCTCCTTCATTTGTGGACTCTCCGTCTCCTTGGGATAGGGATCATCGGTATCCCGCAGATTTTTTCCCGGATCAAGAATACCCTCATCACGAGCGGACCTTTTCGCGTAGTGAGGCATCCGACATATCTTGCGCATACGCTCATGTTTTCCGGCATTTTTCTTATGTCCGGTGCGTGTGCAGCCGACATCATCACGCTGCTCGACCTGCTCACGGTCAATCTCCTTATTATTCCGCTCGAGGAAAAAGAGCTGTCGGCCCGCTTTGGCGAAATGTTTGCACATTACAAGAAGAAGGTCCCCTCACGGTTTTTCCCCTGGCCCGAAGCAAGATGAGAATGTCTTCGGCGATATGCGTTCTGTGGTATAATCTGTAAGAAATCGGAGAAACGATGAAGTTCATCGGTCTTGACGCAGGTTCTGTGAGTGTAAAGCTTGTAGTACTCGATGAACATGGCGCCAGGCTTTACAGTCATTACGAAAGACATAAAGGGCATCCGCTTGCCGTTGCTCTCGCTCTGCTGGGGAAAATAACCAACGACAGTCCTTCAGCGCCTCCTGCCATGCAGACGAAGAAAAAAAACCGCGAGGGAACGCCCCGATGGTCGCTCTCTGTTACCGGGTCCGCAGGCCGTTTGATTAGCTCCATTCTCGGAATAACCCCGGTGAACGAAATCGTTGCCCAGGCATATGCAACACAAACTCTTTCCCCCCATATCAAGACGATTATTGAAATGGGAGGAGAAGATTCAAAACTCATCCTTCTTAGTGAAGACAGCCACTCGATCAGGGACTTTTCCATGAATTCCGTATGCGCCGCCGGAACCGGCTCATTCCTGGACCAGCAGGCAGAGCGACTCAGGTTGACTATCGAAGAATTCAGCGAATTTGCGCTCAGATCGGAAAAACCTCCGCGGATTGCCGGCCGTTGCAGTGTCTTTGCGAAGTCCGATATGATCCATCTGCAGCAGATTGCAACACCACTTGAAGACATCGTGGCTGGATTATGCTTTGCGGTTGCCCGGAACTTTAAAGGGTGTATTTCGAGAGGAAGAACTCTTATTCCGCCCGTATCATTTCAGGGGGGGGTGGCGGCAAATAAAGGGATGGTCAGGGCGTTCAGGGAAATATTTGGTTTCGGAGAGCTGTTCATCCCTGAAGATTTTGCCCTTATGGGTGCGATCGGCGCTGTACTGAAAAACAGGGACGGAGGCATTCTCGCAGAATTCGACCTGGTGAAGCTTGAGGAATTCATTCAGGCAGAAAAGGCATTTGAGGAAGGATACCCTCCTTTAAAGGATGAGAGAGGAATTATGAGTGATGCAATCGAAAGCAATGATTCTTCATCCTTCATCCTTCATCCTTCATCTCTTGGTAAAACAAAGGCGTATCTCGGCATCGATGTCGGTTCCATCAGCACGAACCTTGCCGTTCTCGATGAACAGGGCAATCTTCTGGCCAAACGGTACCTTATGACAGCAGGCAGACCGATTGAGGCCGTAAACCAGGGGTTATCGGAAATCGGTGAAGAAATCGGGGATACTGTTCAGATTATGAGAGTCGGGACAACCGGTTCGGGCAGATACATGATCGCCGATTATGTCGGTGCGGATATTGTCAAGAACGAGATTACTGCACAGGCAACTGCAGCTGCGTTTATTGACAAAAATGTTGACACAATCTTCGAAATCGGGGGGCAGGACTCAAAATTTATTTCCCTTCAAAACGGCATAATCGTCGATTTTGAAATGAATAAGGCATGTGCTGCGGGGACAGGTTCTTTTCTGGAAGAACAGGCAGAAAAACTGAATATCTCTATCAAGGGAGAGTTCGAACGCGCCGCACTCTCTGCAAGGAACCCCTGCAGGCTCGGCGAACGGTGTACAGTTTTTATGGAAAATTCCCTGATGGCGAACCTTCAGAAGGGCACGGACAGGAACGATCTTCTCGCGGGGCTCTCATACTCGATTGTACAGAACTATATCAACCGGGTTGTCGCAGGTAAAAGGATCGGAGAGAACATTTTCTTTCAGGGAGGAGTAGCGTTCAATAAGGCGGTAGTTGCTGCATTCCGGAAATACCTTGGCAAAAAGATCACCGTGCCTCCCCATCACGATGTAACCGGTGCGATCGGTATGGCGCTAATCGCCATGAGGCACCTGTACGCCCGGAAGCCGGAAAATCAAACCACTGCATCGACATTCAAAGGATTCGAATTATCGAAAAAACCCTATGAAATATCGTCGTTTGAATGTAAAGGGTGTCCGAATGTCTGTGAAATCAACAGGGTAAAGATTTCAGGTGAGAAAGAGTATCTTTTCTTCGGCGGGAGATGTGAAAAATACGATCTAAGAAAGAAAAAGAACACCGGTATCCCCGATCTCTTCGCGTTCAGGGAGGAGATGCTCTGGAATGAACATCTGAAACGGTCCTCACTGGTCAATGGCACCCAAACTCCTGCATCTTCCCATTCTCCTCCCGGCAAAGGGGGAGGCGGGCGTGGGAGAATCGGGATCCCTTATGTATTTTATTTCCAGGATTATCTTCCCTTCTGGTCGACACTTCTGTGGGAGCTTGGCTTCGATGTGGAAGTTTCACCGAAGACAAACCGGCAGATTGTGAGCCTCGGTCTTGAACTGGTGCTCGCAGAGGCATGTTTCCCTGTCAAGGTCACCCACGGGCATATAAAATATCTCATAGACAAGGAGGTAGATGTCATCTTCCTTCCAAGCTTTATTAATCTGAACAAGCCCGAAGACGGTTACCACAGGGGGGTTGCATGCCCTCATACCCAGACGATCCCTTATGTTTCGAGAGTCGCGTTTCACGGCGTCAAAATGCTCTCACCAGTGGTGAATCTGCAGCGGGGCAGACAGTTTCTCGCTGATGAACTGAAACGGACATTCAGAGGATACAGGATCCGGAAGTCACATATTCTGAAGGCAATAGCTCTGGCCCAGGAAGCACAGGATTCTTTCACCCGTTCGATCAAGCAGAAAGGAGAAGAAATTCTCGCGACCATACAGGACAATGCTATTGTGATAATTGGAAGGGCTTATAATTCTTTTGACAGCGGGGTCAACCTCGAGATACCCAAAAAGCTGGCAGAACTGGGGGTTCTCTCAATTCCCTTTGATTTCCTCCCCTTCGAACAGTATTCAATACAGAATGAATGGCCGAATATGTACTGGAGGTCGGGACAACGGATATTAAAGGCCGCCAGATTTGTAAGAGACACCCCCCATCTCCATGCGCTCTATATCGGCAATTTTCTCTGCGGTCCGGATTCCTTTATCCTGAAATTCTTCAAGAAAGACATGGGGGGGAAACCGTTTCTCCAGATCGAGATCGATGAACATAGTGCTGACGCCGGAGCCATAACCCGGTGTGAGGCGTTTCTTGACAGCATCGCAAACCAGAAGAGTATAGAGGGAAAATTTCTGCCCTCATCAACTCTCCCTCTCCCTTCGTCTCCCGTTTCCCGTTCTTCACCGCCTGTCATAGGCACTTCACCCCGCATTGTCTTTATCCCTCACATGGCTGACCATGCGTTCGCCCTTGCCGCCGCATTCAATGCCTGCGGGGTCGACGCCGAGGTGCTTCCCGAGTCTGACAAAACGACTACGGATATCGGAAAAAAATATGTATCGGGGAAAGAATGCTATCCATGCACGGTGACAACCGGAGATATGGTGAAAAAGACCATGGAGGCCGGGTTTCAGCCTGAGAAGAGCGCTTTTTTCATGCCTTCCGGCACGGGACCATGCCGTTTCGGACAATATAATGTGTTCCACAGAATGGTTCTTGACAGTCTCGGATATCATGATGTCCCTATCTTTTCACCGAACCAGGATACGACGTTTTACGGGGACCTCGGAATCATCGGGAAAAACTTCACTATGCATGCATGGAAAGGCATTGTCGCATTCGAACTCCTGAACAAGTCTCTCCATGAAACCCGCCCCTACGAAAACATGAAGGGGTCCGCAGAAGCCCTGTATGAAGAACACCGGGGAAAACTTTACCGTTCATTAAAAAGTAACGGGACGAATATTGAGACGATATTAAGCGCGATCAGAAGGGACTTCGAAAATCTGCCGGCGTCCGGGGAGAGGAAACCGCTCGTCGGCATTATCGGTGAAATTTTTGTGCGGTCACACAAATTCTCGAACGAGAACCTTGTGAAGAAGATTGAGGCGCTTGGCGGCGAGGCATGGCTTGCCCCGATGGAGGAGTGGATCTATTATGTAAACCTGATGGGGTTAAGAAAGGCGTTGTTAAAAAAGGAAAAGTCTGTTATTATTAACTTTCTTTTGAAAAAATATTTCCAGAAGAAGATCGAACACAGGTTCGCCCATTATTTTGAGGGCTTTCTGAAAACACTGAAGGAGCCGGACACAAAAAATATACTCATAAAGGCTTCCCCGTATATACATGATTCCTTCGAGGGTGAGACTATTCTGAGTATCGGGAAATGCATTGACCTCCTTGAACGGGGAGCCTCCGGCATCATCAATGCTATGCCGTTCGGCTGTATGCCAGGCACGATTGTTACCGCACTCCTCAGGGGCGTGAACAGGGACTATGGTGTTCCCTGTTTGAGCATCCCCTATGATGGTACTGAGTCGCCTACTATTGCAATACAACTTGAAGCGTTTATGGATCAGGCAAAAGAGTATAAACCTGGGTTAAGAGTTAAAAGTTAAGAGTTAAAATTATTATTCTTTAACTTTTCACTTTTAACTTTTTACTTTCAACTGTCAAAGGAGGTGGATGAGTGGGAAACGTAAAAAAGTGGCGCAAGCAAAAAATGAGCAAACATAAACACAAAAAGCTCAGGAAAAAGACAAAATTCCAGAGGAGAAAAAATAAATAGGTTGTTTCTGTATCACTCAGGGGCTAAGACCTCCTCCTGTATATCCGTTTTGTGGTGAACAGGAGGAGACTTATCTCAGCTGAGGTCCGGAGAAGAAATTCCGCAGAGTATTCAACCAAATCATACCAAAGCTTCCCTCCTTCTATTGACTTAAGAACTCTGATTTAGAGTATCATCTTAAGATGATACTTCCTTTCGCAACAACAGGGATCGGCAGCCTTCCTCATGACAATCCCGATGAGGCATGCAGGCTTGTGCTCAGTTCCTGTGATATCCCGTTCTGGCCGCAACTCCCGGCGCTCTCCTTCCGCGAATTCATGATACCTCAGTTTTCCGAGGGGATGCCCTTTCTGAAAATCGACGACAAGAAAGAAACCGTTTTGATCGAGAGGGATGAAAGCGATTCCCTGATGAGGTTTTATGAAACCTGCTCGGAGGATCTGAAGATTTCTGTCTCTGAAGAGTATGCACAGGGATTGTACGCATTTCTCCGGACGATAAAACACAGGCGTTACCCTGCGCTGAAAGGACAGGTTACAGGCCCGCTGACCTTCACCCTCGGGCTGAAAGATACCAGCGGGAGGCCTGTGTATTTTGATGAAGAACTGAGAGAGGTCTCTCTCCTCATCCTGAAGGCAAAGATTCGCTGGCAGGCAGAACTGCTCCGGCAGTCTGCAGATCAGGTGATTCTGTTTCTCGACGAACCGATCCTCTCGGCGCTCGGCACATCAGCGTATCTTGGTGTCAATATGGAAGAGGCGCTAAGGCTCCTGAAAGAGACTTCCGATACTATTCTTGATGCCGGGGGGATTCCGGGAATCCACTGCTGCAGCAAGGCGGACTGGCCTCTTGTTATTCAGAGCGGCGTCAGGATTATCAGTTTCGATGCCTATGATTATCTCGAATCGGTCTCGCTCTACCCCGGCGAGTTTATAGAATTCCTGAAAAACGGCGGATACCTTGCATGGGGAATCGTACCGACCACCGACCTAATCAGAACGGAGACTCCCGGTTCTCTGAAAGAGCGCTTCGATGCCG
>JAKLQR010000175.1 GCA_022013235.1 Thermodesulfovibrionales bacterium
CCAAATACGAGTTGTTTGAATGAAGATCAAAAGCTGTGTACAATTTCATACGGCACCTCCTAAAGGTTAAGATTGGTTTCTTTCCTTGAGCATACCGCAAGACGATATGCTCAGGAGGTGCCCTCTATATGATTATCAGGTTATGAATAAGGCAGGTTATAGCTCGATTTCTGAAGCCAGATCACGGGTAATCCCGAATAGGCTTTAGCCTTTCGGGACTGAAGACGAAGCGGAAGCCTCAAGTATAAATTGAGTGAAAACATTGCAGTCAGATACCAGCAGGGACAGAGACAAAGGGAGTTTAGCTGGCTTCAGAAATTGAGCTGTAGCCCTGCTTTTCAGCCTGCAATACTATTCCTCTTTTTTCTCCCGTTTCATCATCCGTTCCCTGAACCATCGCATGATATCATCGTATGACGGCGGGGTGATGAGAAAAACCTCAATGTCTCTGGGGAATTGCAGTTTAGCCCTGTCTTCGTCCTTCAGGATCAGCAGGCCTGCTTCAGCTTCGGAGAGGTTTTTATCGATCACTTCGATCATATGATCGAGCCTTCTGGTCGCACTCTCCGTATAATATTCAATTATTTTCGTAAAAACCTCATGGGTATATATCACTCTGAGGCAATTCCCCCAGTCGGTAAACGGCGCCAGGATATCTTGGTCCTCAATGGGGATGAGCACCCCTCCCTCCTCGCTTTTCTTCCTGATAATCTGAGGTATCTGTTCGTTTATCCGGGACAGGACAGCAAGGGAATCGTCATCCGTCCCGGTGATGATTTCACAGAATATCTTTTTTATCTTCCCTGCTGTCTCCATCTTCTCTATCTGCGCTATCGCCTGATCCCAGTATTTCCGGACAAGGTCCGTGTATTCTTCCGGTGCATCATCAAGGGAATATATGTTTGCGACACAATAGAGTTTTCTCTTGCCGGCAAAGTTCCCGGCTTCCGGTTTGTGAATCTGTCCGAGTTCAACCATTACTGCACCTCCTGTTGTATATTCATGGTTTATCGTCCCTGGTTAAGAGTGCATCAAGCCTTTTCTTCGCTTCTTTGTTTTTCGGATCGAGAGAAAGTGCAGCTCTGTATTCATCAATGGCTTTAGTCCTGATGCCGGCCTTTTCATACGCAGTGCCGGTTGCCAACCGTATCCCTACATCGTTCGGAAAGATTTGCTTCGCTTTCAGCATAATTTCAAGAACACGTTCGGACCGGTTCTTTGCCATATAGAAAGCATATATCTCCTGAAAAATATTTTTTCTTGCCGGTTTTTCGCCAAGCGCATATTCAAACGCGCGATAATATGCCTGCTCTGCCATAACGTCGTTATGGGTCTTGTGGAGATACCGGGCAAACAGGATATAGGCCTCAGCGCTTTCCGGGATTGACTGTTCAATCTCATTATCCTTCAGACCGGCGAGAACCATAAGGGCTATATTGTCTCTCGTTTTCTGTGGTTCAAGAGCAATTGCCTGCTTCATTCTGCTGATCCCCTCGCCTTTTTCACCCCGTGCGAAAAGCCAGAGTGCGAAGCGTTTATACCTCGCCGGGTTGTTGATGTCATGAGTTATCCCTGCCCTGAGCAGGGCGTCAGCTGCTCTGTATTCCCTTTTCTCCGCCAGGAGAAGACCAAGCCTCTGCAGATACTCACCGTTCGTCGGATTCAGGGACACCGCCCTTTTATAGTACTCAAATGCCGTGTCGTTATTTGATAGCAGTCTCTCGGTATTTGCGAGCGCATAGTGATATTCAGCATCGAGAGGATCCAGCAGGCTTGCTGTTCTTGCCTTGTTCCTGACTGACTCGATTCCGTTCAGGCCCGTTTGCATATTGAGTTTTGTATCTTTTACCGCTGAGAAATATACCTTCCCGGCAACAACACCTGATTGGTATACGAGGCATGAAAAAAGAAAGAGCACCGTTATCACCGTCCCTGTGCGAACAGGGAATTTCCCCCTCTGCAGATACGTATCGTTCAGCCCTTTGTGCATCCTCGTATTGGCGGCCGATACAGCCAGACCGGCCAGGAATGCGAGATATAGCCCGTTGGCCCCGATCTGGAGGTTAAAATCAGTAATGCTGTGAATGAGGATTGCGATGATCCCGGTAACGGAAGCGATGAACATGTAGAGGGAATAGAGTTCGTGCCTTTTGCGGAAAACGGCAAAAGACCGGTACACAACCGCAACGAAAAACCATCCGGCAAGGAGAAGAGCCAGGACACCCCCGTCGGAGAGAAGCTCGATATAATCATTATGGGCATGATCTGCAAGCGCATCGCCTTTGATGGTACGGTATGTTGGATAGATATACTGGAAACTGCCGAACCCTGTGCCAAACACAGGGTAATCCCTGATGATATTCCAGCTGTCTTTCCAGACAATGAGCCTCTGTTCGGTGATATCGCCCTGAGGGTTTCTGATCTTCTCGAACCGTTCGAAGATCGGGTCCCATCCGAACCATCCGACCGAGAGCACCACAAGGATACAGATCGCGATAATGATAATCCCCCGTTTCTTATCCGCGCCTCTGAACAGGAACATTACTCCGAAAAATATCAGCGATACACTGAGGCTCACGATTCCGGTCCTTGAAAGAGTAAGAAAAACCGAAGTGGCAACAAGCACCGCAACAAAACCGAGGAGAAGATAAATATTCGTCTTCTGAAGATTAAACATTCTGGTGATCTTTTCACGGAGAGTACTGTATCTGACCTGCGGTTTATAGAAGAGGAAAAGGCTCAGGATGAGGGGAAAGACCATCTCCATGAGTCCGGCATAGTGGTTCCGGTTGACATAGGGGCCGAAAAGCGACCCGCCGAGGGTCAGTTTCCTGATCCAGTATATCTTATTGTTGGAGAGGATATGCTGGAGGATGCTGAAGAACGAGAGTATCGATGCGAAAATCACGACTATCATAAGAGTTTTTGTGAGGTGTTCTCTCCTGGCAAGGAGCTGTATAGTCAGAATGTAGAATGCTCCATAGGACGCTATCCGGAAAAACTCCGCAAGCGTCGCTTTTTTGTTGATGGAGAGGGATATCCACTCGACTGGGGTAAAAGGGGAAAGGGTATTGGCATAAAGTTCATATGTGGAAGGAGCAATAACCCTGATAAGTCCTGACGGAAGGGGGATCAGTTGCGCCGCAATAAAGAGCAACAAGAGACAGAACGGGACAATCCCTGGTATCTGATACAGAGGAGCATTGTTGTTCCTGATGCTCCTGAACAGGAGCACAACTAACGCAGAGAATGAAACAGTTTCCATAACGGCAAGAGACCAATGCTCGACGGTGCCGAAGGCGAGAGGAGAGAATATCAGGAGGAAAACAAAGAGGGAAAAGCCTGTCATATCCGTTTTCTGCATTTTCTCTCCTTCACCATTTCGTTCTTTGCAGAAGAGAAGTGCCGGGATGCACTTGCGAAGAGAGACCTACTGTTTGACTTCTCCGGATTCTTGAGAAGAAGAATAAGTATGATAGTACTGAGAATAAATATACTCGCTGTTCCTGATATCGAATCCATTAATGACGACTCCGAGCAAATGAGATGTTGAATCGTCTGCGCGTTTTCCTCTCAGGTAGCTGAGTCCCCGCATGACAGAATCATACGTTGTCTTGCCTGCCCTGACTACAACGATAGTACCATCGAGAATTCTGCTGAGAATAAGCCCGTCCGTCACCGTCATAAGGGGAGGAGAATCCCAGAGAATCATATCGAACCTTTCGCTCAGAATCTCCAGTAATTCCTGCATCCTGTTCGAACCGAGGAGTTCTGACGGGTTCGGAGGGACAGGCCCGGAAGGGATCACGCTCAGGTTCATGGCCGGGCTTTTGAGTAATGTCCCGATATCGGAAGTGGTGCCGGCAAGATACGTGCTCAGGCCGCTCAGGTTGTTCAGGTTGAAGACACTGTGAACCCTCGGCTTTCTGAGATCACCGTCTATAAGAAGCACCGAATACCCTAAACGGGCAATCGTGATCGCAAGGTTCACAGAGGTTACGGTCTTGCCCTCTTCCATCGCCATGCTGGTAATGAGGATGTTCTTGGGCGGTCTATCGGCAGACGAGAGGAGTATCGCCGTCCGTATTGTCTTATAACTTTCGGCGAAAATGTTTTGCGGCTCTTTAAAGACGATTTCCTCTATGTTCTCGCCTTTCTTTTCCATGAGGGGAACTGTTCCGAGAACCGGCACCCCGATCCGGTTCTCAACGTCCTCGGGTGTTTTGATGGTATTGTCTAGATATTCGAAAAAGAAAGCAAGGCCGACCCCGCCGAAAAGTCCGACAATGATGCCGAGGAGGATATTAAGGGCTTTTCGCGGTTTTACAGGGGAGACAGGTTTTTCCGCCTTTTCCACGACCCATACATTCACGGTCTGTATCTCTTCGGTAACACTCTGTTCCTTTATTTTCTTGATAAGCGCATCGTACAGCTGTCTGTTCGTTTCAACCTCTCTGGTCAGTACGCCGAACTCGATAAACTTTTCATTGAGGCTCTGCGCCTCTGATTTCGTGCCCGCCAGGGTCCTCCGGAGGCTTGATTCATTCGCTTTTGCGAGTTCATATTCATTTCTGATCGAATTGATTACCCTTCTGATCTCCTGTTCACGCTTCTGCCGGAGGACTCTCAACTCTTCCTCAGCCTTTATCATGGCAGGATGCTTCTTCCCGTATTTCTTTGTGAGTTCTTCGATATTCTGTTCTGCCTTGAGGATCTGCCCGCGGAGCGACTGGACGGTCGGCTCTGAAGCAATGGCAGGAAGTGTTTCTGCCTCCCTGAGGTTTTTGGTAACACTCAGAACCTGATTATACAGTGATTCGATCTCTTTCCGTTTCGTCTCCGCCCTCATCAACTGTGTGTTGAACTCGGACAGTTTCTCGGGAGTAATAGCAACCCTATCCTGGAGGGTCACAATATCATGCGCTCTCATATATTCCTGAAGGGCCCTCTCTGACTTTTCAAGCTTCGTCTTCTCCTCTTCCGCTTTTTTAGTCATCCACTCCAGGGAATATCGTGATGCGCTCATTTTCATATCCAGAATTTCATCAATATATGCTTTGGCTACGGAATTGACGATCAGTGTTGCAAATTCCGGGTTCGTCGAGAGATAACTGACATCAACGATCTTGCTGTTCTTGACAGGGGCGACGACAATCCCTCCGCTGACGATATCGGCAAGGATGTTCGCTGCGTTACTCCCGCTGCTGCCAAGCAGTTTTTCGCTGTCCTTGAAATAGGATGCATAAGTGGTTTCGAGTGAAAGCATGGAGACGACCTTCTGGGCCACAGCCTTGCTCTTTATCAGTTGATACTGTGTTTCATAGTATTCGGGGTCGTAGGGTGAGTAATACGGGGACATCATGGTCAGGTTGTAGGGCTCTACCTTTTCGATAAGCACCTTCGTGGTCGCCCTATAGACCGGAGTCGTCGAGAGGGTGCCGATAATGACAATTGCGCACACGATAAGAAAAAACACAAGCGCAGTATATCTTCTCTTGTAGATGATCTTCAGGTAATCCCGCAGGTGTATTTCCCGTTCTTCCATGCCTAAAAAAAAACTCTCCGGGACAATAATTACATCATCGGGCAGCACCGGTTCATCCATTTTCACTTTTTCGAGCACCTCTTCTTTCCCGTCCACTTTCCTGACAATTTTTACTCTGCCTTTCGAAGCTTTATCGCTGAATCCGCCCGCCATAGTTATGGCCTTGATAACCGTAGTCCCTTCCTCACATTTATATGCGTCGGGTTTTTTCACTTCTCCTGTTACATAGAAAACCCCGGCTTTCGTCACATAGACGCTATCGCCGTCCGCAATCATAACGTCCAGGGATGTGTCCCCTTTTTCAATAAGGTCTTTCAGGTCGACCGTGAGAATATTTTCCTGATTGTCCGATGCACCTGCTTTTCTCTTGATAATCGCCTTGTCACCCGCATCCTTGTTCAGGCCGCCCGCTTCCGAGAGCAGCGCAAGAAATGTAGTCTGCCCCGGAAGGACATAGAGCCCGGGGTTCTTGACCTCTCCGATGATAAATGCCTTCTTGCTCTTGAATTCCTGGATGAATATCGTAACCTGGGGTTTCACCACATATCCGTCAGAAAGGAGTGAGGATATTTTGTCCGTGATTTGTGTTATTGTCAGGCCCTTGACCTCAATGTGGCCTATGAGAGGAAAATCAATAAACCCGTCACCGCTCACCCGGGATGTTGTGTTTAAATCGTCATGGTCATATACCGTGACTTTCAGGACATCTCCTTCCCCTACCCGGTAATCCTGGGCGAATACATTGCCACCCGCAAGAATACTCAGAATCAGGCAGAAGATCAAAGAATACTTACTCATAGTCTAATTATAATATAAGGCAAGCGAAAGTGAAACAAATGAATGCCTTTGTCTGAAGCCGCTTCGAAAGAGTGAGGCTGTATGCCCGGGCCCTGAGGCTATAATGATCCGGTAAGTCTGAAAAAAATAACATTCGTGGTATAGTCGAAATCAGAGAAACTCGATGCCCTCTTCATAAAAATATATCCTGCATCAGCGAATACCCATTCCCTGAACTTATATTGCAACGCAAAGGCCCCGAAATAATAATCATCATCAAGTGGAGCGGTTCTCCCGCCATAGGTAAATTCATCCTTGTATGCATCACGGGTGTACGATAGCTTGATATCAGCGGTTATCTTTGCGGTAATTCTCTGAAGATACTCAAGTTCAACGGTGTCAGAGACGACGAAATCCGTTGTGGAAATGTCAGTCTCAGTTGTTCTTCTTGATGCCTTCAGCATGAGAGACGTCTTGGGGGTGAAGTGGTGGTCGATCTGCGCCTCGAAGATAAAATCATTGCTCGTCTCTGTCGCAGACGCAAAATCCTTCGCTCCGTATCCTGCTTTTATGCTTCCTTTCGACTTTGCAGTGATATCCCACTGTATCCCGCCGAAATAGTGGTGTTCCTGACTGTCTGAAAGGATATTCTTATCATAGGTAACATCGACATATTCATATTCTATGAAGAACCTCGTCTTTGGCATGGCCTTATAAAACGTATAGGCTGACAGGGACCAGTCATAACGGTCCCGGTAATTATTCCGTGCCTTATCATAATTGACGAGGAAGTAAGAAGAATCGACTCTGAGTTCGAATCGTTCGCTTATTGCATATTTCACAATAAAATTTGCGAGGTTCGTTCCGAACTTGTCGAGTGCAGCGTAAATGCCGCTCCCCCGGTCATCATGGGAATCTATATACTGATCCATGACTTCGAACGAGAGTCCGCCGCGCAGGTTATATTGAAAAAATCCCTCAAACTTGTGGTTCACGACGTCTTCTGATGAATGCTTTGCGAATTTCTCGATATCGGCATTATAAAAGAGATATACCTGATATCGTTTAAATTCGTCCGGCTTGTATCTGCTGAGGGAGAACCCACCCGGGGAGATATCAGAAGTTTTAATCCTGAGCAGTTTTTCATACACGTGGGGGACCGCCAGCCAGATACCGGGCGAGAGGACAGTGATAAAATCATCGTCCTTCTTATCATTGCTGTAAAAGACGTTGTCCGTATAGTATTCGGTAATGGAGAGGAAGGGATGCACAAACCCCCCTCTTTTTCCAAAGATGTCTCCTGACACCCTTTCCCTTGGCGTCCCGACCGGCAACCTCTCCGAGACCGCTTCCCCGGGAGTTTCCCGGATTATGTCAGGTGAAGGGGGAGGAGGCTCAGTCTTTGCGGTTATGACAGGCTGAGAGGGCTTATCGATCTCCCCGGAAAGAACAGTACTTCCCGGTTGCGCCTGAGGTTTTTCCGCAGAGACAACATAGGTGGTTTGCCCATTCCCGGAGGGTACTTCTCTTATCATTACCAGATACCCGGCTTTTTTCATATTCTCTGAAAATTCCTCGCCGTATTCCTTCATGGAGAAGTTCCTCACAACCAGGAGCGGGCTCTCTTGCTGTACAGCCCGAGGGTCCTGCACGAGTTTCCGGGGTGTTTCCGGAGGCAGTGAGTCTTGCGCCTCCTCTGACGAGATATTTTTTACGAACGTTTGTGGTGGTTTGTTGTCTGCGTGCGTCATCCCTCCCTGCTCACGGATATATACCCTGTATATTTCCTGATTTTCATTGGTGACGCCTGCCAGAATAACAGGTTCCATCCCCTCCAGTTCAAGTTCCTCAGCAAGCCGCTCTGCATTCTTCCTGACCTTAAAAGCCCCCATCTGTTTCAGGGTATTTCCCTGAGGGGTATCTTTTCTCTCCATAACGATTTTCTGATCAGTGGCATCAGCAGCCCGGATTGCGAAAAGATCGGCAGAATATAAAACCGTGGAGGGTAGAAGGAGGAATGCCATCAACAATACTATTCTTTGTGCCATAATCCTTATAGATACTTATTTTATGATATTTTTATAGTAAAAATACTAACATACACACTATAAAAAATCTACCTTAAAATAAAAAAAAACAGAATATACTGATAGTTACGTCATCAAATTACAACTATTTCTTGAGTGTTTTCTTTGTTATTCGCCCGGCAAGCAAACACTTTAAAATTGCCATTGTCCGGTTTGACCGGACAATCCGGAACCTATTGAAAAGGCTGGATTCCCTCTATGAGTCGTAGACCGATCAAGTCGGGGAATGACCGAAAAAGATCTGAAACAACTTTTAAGATATTTTGAGGATTCATAGCATAAATTGTTTGATACATAGACGAAGAAAAGGAATTGATTGAGATATTGAGGGGAACTAAAAGGCAGACGGGCTCATTACTCCACCGCCCCTCGCATTACCGGGCAGCCCTATCTCTATGATTGACAACCCGGCAGCAAGTTGTGGTGAATAACCCAGTCCGGTCTCGAGGGCCTTTGCAACCTCTGCCGGACTTGCTCCTGCTTCAATCGCACACCGGGAACAGACGTCAGAAGTTGCACCGGCGGCAAGTGCCCCAACAATGACCTGTTCGATATTGCCGCCACCTTCGATTGCGCAGCGTACGACGAGACAGGCATCGTGACCCAGTTCAATGCTGGATTTCACGGTCTCTTTTGTATCCAAGCCATTTTTCAAGACCTGTTTCACGGCCGGGCAAATGTCCCTGGTTTCCTTGTATTCTTTCGCAACGGTATCTCTTACCGTCTCCTGGGCAAGGACTGCAGATATTGTTCCAAAAACAGTCATACACAATGTCGCAACAAGAAGCACCGCAAGTTTTCTTATGCACAGAACACTATCCATACTTAATTTTTTAACAAAAAGGGCATCCATTGTCAAGGGAAAACAACAGGTTGAAGGAATCATTCAGCCACAGGGCGAACAATCCTCCCCTTTACAAGGGGATGCTGGTGGGGTATTTTTGAAAAAATATTGAAACCTCCCCAACCCCTCCTTATAAAGGAGGGGATTTTGAACTCTTCACTCAAGGAGTTACAGGGTTAGCCCATATTATTCATCCATTGATCATAAGATACGGCAGATGCAGTATTCATCCGTGAATTTATGAATAATACGGGTTACGGGATAACCTTGTTCAGTGGATACTCGACAATACCCGACGCCCCTGCCTTCTTGAGTTTCGGAATGAGGTCTCTGACGGTCTTTTCGTTGATCATCACCTCAAGCGCATACCACCCTTTGTCAGAGAGTGCGGATATTGTCGGTGAGTGCAACGCTGATAAAAGGCTCATGACCCGTTTCAGTGACTTGTCCGATACATTCATTTTCAGTCCTACCTGTTCTTCCGCTGCGAGGGCTCCTTTCAGGAGCATTACGATATTCTCCATCTTCTGCTTTTTCCACTTGTCCTGCCAGCTCTGCTTATTCGCAATGAACCGGGTGCTTGACAACAGAATGGTTTCGAGCACCCTGAGATTGTTCGCCCTGAGCGATGTCCCTGTTTCTGTCAGTTCCACGATTGCATCGGCAAGGTGGGGAGGCTTGACCTCTGTTGCTCCCCAGGAAAAATCCACTTTGGCTTTCACCCCTTTTGATTTCAGGTAACGTTTTGTGAACCCGACGAGTTCTGTTGCTATGCGTTTGCCGTTCAGATCCGTTACGGTTTTTATCCTGGAATCGTTCGGGACGGCAATGACCCATTTGACCGGCCTGAGCCCTTCTTTTGCGTAGATGAGTTCAGCGACTTCAAACACAGAGGCATTCTGTTCGAGTATCCAGTCTTTCCCCGTAAGTCCGCAATCAATGATACCGGCCTCGACATATCCTGCCACTTCCTGTGCCCTGATCAGCATGGCCTCGATCTCGGGATCGTCGAAAGACGGATAATAAGACCGGCTTGAGACGTTGATATGATATCCTGCCTTGCGAAAAAGTTTTAATGTTGATTCCTGCAGGCTTCCCTTGGGAAGGCCCAGTTTTAATGTCTTGCTCATTGTTCCGTCCTTTCGAACCTGTATGTACGGGTTTACGCTATGATATAATAAACTAAATCTTTTGAAAATAGCTGGAGTTTCACCTGCAGAAATACAGTGCACAGCAGTTGATATTTTAGCATATCGCAGATATTGTTACAATGCCGGCAGACCTTACCTTTCTGAAAAATAGTATCAGTCAGCTCGATGTCCGGAACCGTATTTATAATCTTACCGGTTCTTCCCTCGCGCTTTTTCTCGCTCTCTGTGAAGACCCCTTTCTTGCGGTAGAATTGACCGAAGAGAACGCCCGGGAACTCCACGGAGATATCATCTTTTTCAGGGAAGCGCTGCAAAGAGACCCTGTCCTTTTCCTTCCTGAATCAAACGGCGCTCCGGTCTCCGGTGAACGTGCACAGACTATCTTCTCCCTCAGTGAAGATCGTTCGCTCGTGACTTCTTTCGCAAACCTTGAGACGTCACTCTGGTCCGGGAAACAGATCCGGGAAAAAATCATCCATCTTTCCCAGGGGCAGGAGATCGGAAGAGCAGAGATCGAAATGAAACTGGAAGAGGCAGGCTACAGGAAAGTTTCGCTCGTTACAGAACAGGGGGAATACAGCCGCCACGGATGGCTTATCGACATCTTCCCCTCCACAGCAGAAGCGCCGCTCCGGATAGAGTTCTTCGGGGATGTGATCGAACATATAAGAATCTTTGATATCGATACCCAGCGGTCCGGCGAAGAAGTGTCCCACGCTCTGATTTTCCCGTCCGAAGACACACCTGGAGGGGACCCTCTTCTTGAAACGATGAAAGGAGCCCGGTCCTTTTTTTCCGATTCGCTCCAGGAGAGAGAAAATCTCCCGGACAAGAGCGTTTTCCTTTCACGATACGCTATAGCCGGCCCCGGTCATGACGCAGGAACACTCTCCCTGCAAGGGCTTGGGATTCTGCCCCGGGAGAGAAAGAATATGGAAGAACTTCACCGCGGCATCAAATCCCTGATGAGAGAAAATAGAATTATTCTCTTTGTTTCTTCACAGGGTCAGGCCGACCGGACGAGAGATATCCTCCAGGAAGGCGGCATCATAGCGCCCCTTATTGCTCATAGTGAAATCTTTTCATACGAAGGTGTTGTTTCCGTATCCATCGGCTGCCTCTCCTCCGGGTTTTTTACCCCGGGATTGCTGGTTCTGACTGAGAAAGAACTCTTTGGGGAAAGGCCGGGATACCGGCCAATCAGGAAATCAAGAGTTTCAAAACTGCTTACTTCACTCGATGACCTGAGACCGGGCGACTTCGTGGTCCATAAAGACCATGGAATTGGCAAGTTTCACGGTTTGTACACACAAACTACGGAAGGGGTCAAAGAAGACCTTCTGCGTATCGAATACGAAGGCGGAAGGCTGTATATTCCCCTGCAAAGCATCAACCGGATCAACAAATTCCATACTGAGGAAGGTATCGTCCCAAAAATCGACAGGCTGGGCGGGAAAACGTGGCAGCACACCAGGGAGAAGGTAAAAAAGAAGATACGCGAGATGGCAGAGAAACTTGTCACACTCTATGCGGCACGGGAGGTGATCAAAGGGGTTTCGTTCAGTTCCGACACTGAACTCCATAAGGAATTCGACAGCTTTTTCCCCTACGAAGAAACCCCAGACCAGATGAAGTCCATAGAAGATATTAAACAGGACATGGAATCGGAGAGACCGATGGACAGACTCATCTGCGGCGATGTCGGATACGGAAAGACAGAAGTTGCGATGAGGGCTGCATTCAAGGCAGTATACGACGGATGCCAGGCAGCAGTCCTTGTCCCTACAACCATACTCTGCGAACAGCATTACAGAACCTTCAAGTCCCGGTTTGCGGCATTCCCTGTGAAGATCGACTATCTCAGCAGGTTCAAGTCCGGAAGGGAACAGAAAGAAACAGGGAAAGCCCTCGCGAACGGGGACATCGACATTCTTATCGGAACACAGAGCCTCCTCGGCAGGGACATCCTGTTCCACAGGCTTGGGCTCCTTGTCATTGATGAAGAGCACCGCTTCGGGGTGAGACAGAAAGAAAAGATCAAGGAACTGAAAAAAGGCGTCGACGTGATCACACTCACTGCAACCCCGATACCGCGGACACTTTCTATGGCGCTTTCGGATATCAGAGATATGAGTCTGATCGAGACGCCTCCTGAAGAGAGGCTCGCGGTCAAAAGCGTCATTTCTGTCTTTCATGAAGAACTCATCAGAGACGCGGTAATCAGAGAGCTCGCACGGAACGGACAGGTATTTTTTGTCCATAACAGAATAAAGGATATCGATAAAATTTCCGGCCACCTCAGAAAGCTGCTTCCTGCAGCACGGATCGCCGTCGCACACGGACAGATGACGGAGAAGGAACTCGAAAAGGTCATGCACGCATTCTATGAACATACTCTCGACGTGCTCGTCTCAACCGCAATCATAGGCTCGGGGCTCGATATACCGACAGCAAACACTATTATTATCAACAGGGCTGACGCCATGGGACTTGCGGACCTTTATCAGCTCAGGGGGCGCGTCGGCAGAGGCAATGTGAAGGCATATGCCTATTTTCTCATCCCCGGTGAGGACAGCATCACTGAGGTCGCAAGAAAAAGGCTGCAGGCGTTGCAGGAGATGAGCTATCTCGGCGCAGGGTTCAGGCTTGCACTAAAGGACCTTGAAATCAGAGGAGCAGGGAACCTGCTCGGCGCTGAACAGTCAGGACATATCCATGCAGTCGGGTTTGATCTTTACATGGAGATGCTCGAAAAAGCGGTTGCGGAACTGAAGGGAATTCCAATAGAAGAAGAGTTCGACCCGTCAATCAATCTCCGGGTCGATGCCTTTATTCCGGAAGAGTATATTGATGACATGACTGTTCGGTTAAGCACCTACCGGAAGATCGCTTCGTGCAGCACAGAAGAGTCGGTGAAATCTGTTGCCACGGAACTTGAGGACCGCTTCGGGAAGATACCGCAAGAGGCGGAGAATCTCGTTACTATCATGGGCCTGAAAATTATCGCCAGAAAGCTGCTCATCACAAAAATTCAGGAGGCGAATGAAAAAATCACGGTGCTCTTCTCTCCTGAAACGAGCGTTGAGCCCGGGGAAATGTTCGCACTGCAAGAGAATCGTGACAGGACAATCC
The DNA here is from genome assembly GCA_022013235.1 of Thermodesulfovibrionales bacterium. Classification (GTDB taxonomy): domain Bacteria; phylum Nitrospirota; class Thermodesulfovibrionia; order Thermodesulfovibrionales; family SM23-35; genus JAKLQR01. The sequence continues at coordinate 13,537 of JAKLQR010000175.1, forward strand.
GGTTTCTTCCGGACGGTTTCGAAGTGAACCTGAAAGGCATAGCGCGCAAGGATATTCTCCGTGCAGTTTCGGCAATCCTGTTCGAGCTCGATACAAAACGGCCTTTACTTGTATAATGGTTTCTGATACCTTTAAGGGATATTTAAGAAGGAGAATGGAAGAGATGAACAAAAAAATCATTCTGATTTTTTTTCTGATCACTGTGCTCTGTGCCTGCGCTTCTGTATCGCAGGAAGATCAGAAACAGGCATACTTCCATTATCAGATCGGCATGTCATATTTCCATGACAACAATATCCAGCCTGCCTATGTCGAACTTCAGAAAGCCCTGGAATTGAATCCCTACGACAAACAGATCCATAACGCGCTGGGCATCATATATCTCTCGAAACTCGAAGATTATCCAAAGGCTGTGGAACATTTCAAGAAGGCGCTGAAGTACGACGAGGACTATGCAGAGGCTTATACAAACATCGGGAATGCATATGCGAAGATGGGGGAATTCAACAAGGCCATTGAATCATACAGAACGGCGATATCAAATCCCTTTTACCGGAATCAGGCCCTGGCATTATATAATCTCGGCATGGTATATTATAGGCTTGCACGATACGACCTGGCCCTTGATGCCTTTAAGGATTCAATACGGCGCTATTCAACCTTTCCCCTGCCGTATTACGGGATGGCGCTCACCTATAATGCACAGGGAATGTATGGCGATGCAGCTACTGCGATAACCCATGCGATAGAATTCGATCCCCTCTATAAAGGGGACATGGAAAAGGCGAGCCAGGACTTCAAAAACAGAAAAATACAGGTAAAAGGCCAGGAAGAAAAAGATATCGCCAGTTATCTGGACATCCTCAAATATTGAACCGCACATTCGGGGCGTAGCGCAGTCTGGTTTAGCGCACCTGCCTTGGGCGCAGGGGGTCGGAGGTTCGAATCCTCTCGCCCCGACCAAATAAAACCCTATAAATCAATATGTTATAGTTCTAAAAACGTCAAAAGTACTGTGTCTGAACTGTGTCTAGAAATTTAAAAGGAAATACTTCTCGCATGCAAATAATTTGTAGTTCTGTTTCGATATGTTTATATTTTTTTTGATATGTCTTTATTACGATTTTATTACGGTATCCTTTTGCGTGCTACTTCCTCGTAATCAATAACTCCTGAAGTCAGTAACAACGAGTCGTTTCTGTATGTAGTGATACATGACAGGATTGATTAACATTGTTATCTGTCTGCTCCTTTTAGAAACATAATGACTTCAATTGCTCTAATTGGCGTTACTTCATATCCAAATAACAGAATTGTAGAATATTCTGACCTCTTCGTGATTTATTATTTCAGGAAAAGTATCTTCGAATATCCTGTATTTAGAAATATCATTTGCTCGATAATTATGTGGCTTTGCTTGACATATAATATTTGCGTTTTTATCATTTAAGCCACAACGATTTTAAAAGGGGGAGAAATGAAAGCGATAATGCTTAGAACTTTATTAGTTGTGCTTTTTTTATGTCTATTTGTGAATGTTGGATTTGCTGAACAACTTGTTTCTCCTAGTGGGGGGCAATATGTGCTTGTTTTTAAAACTGAAGATTTGCTGGACTATGCTATCAGACACATCTCAAGTGGGGGGAGTGCTTTCGAGCCAACTTATGTTGATACAGTTCGAGCTATGGTTGAGAGCGGGACAGCATGTTCTGTAATCAAAAGAAAAAGTGGTAAACGTCAAGTCAGAATATTATCAGGAGTGCATAAAGGGGCAATTGGATGGGTTCCGTTTGAAATGGTTCAATAGGAGGAATAGAAATTATTACATTATTAATTCAATCCGAACTTTTTATATTTTTTTAAAAAGATTTATAGAAGTTTTCCATTTTGTCATAATATTTCCGAGAAATTTCAAAAGGATAACTCCTTGAACGACCATCAATAAAATTCCCTTTTTCAAAGCCAACTTTTTTTAGCCTATTAACCACATCTGGCTCTAAAAGTGTGCCTAATACACTCGTCAACTGCCCATCAGTCAGTTTCGGTTTTTGTGTTACATTGCTTTGATGAATAGATATTGTTTTAAACTGCTCTCCTGAAGCTTTCAGAGTTAAAGCAGGCCATCCTTTTTGTTTAAATTCTTTTGTAAGCGAGTTAGCAAGGTTTTTTCGCTCTGTAACCTCAGCGAATATAGTATAAGGTAGCATAAGCAAGAGAATAATAATTAAGACTTTGAATGATATTTTGTTAATTTGCATTTGCTCTATAGATGACCACTTGTTTTAACATGATGAGAGGTGGCCGGGTTTGTTTAGACAACCTCAAGCAGTTTTTAAGTGATAAGCTACTCCGGCTCATGCCGCTACCTGTATGTGCGGTAGTGTAGTCCAGTAAACCTCATCTGGTGTCCTGTCGTCAAGCCCTTGGTGTCGCCGCCGCTGATTGTAAAACTCGAAATACTCGGTAAGCCCACGCCTAGTCTCGGTAAGCGAGCCGTAGGCCTTCAGATACACATCTTCATATTTCACGCTTCTCCACAGTCTTTCTACGAATACATTGTCCAGCCAGCGACCCTTGCCATCCATGCTGATACGGATGCCATGTGTGTTGAGAATGTCGGTAAATGCTTCCGAGGTGAACTGACTGCCCTGGTCGGTATTGAATATCGCCGGTGTTCCATACTTCATGATTGCTTCTTCAAGCGCCTCCGTGCAGAATGAGGCGTCCAGTGTGTTTGATAGCCGCCATGCCAGTACCCTACGGCTTGCCCAATCCATGATCGCCACCAGGTAGCAAAACCCTCTGGTCATTGGCAAATACGTTATGTCTGCTGCCCAGCACTGATTGGCCCTGGTGATCTCCACACCCCGTAGCAGGTACGGGTACACCTTATGCCTGGGA
>JAKLQR010000176.1 GCA_022013235.1 Thermodesulfovibrionales bacterium
AAACCCTCCAATTTCGGGTGAGAGCGTGAGTTTCCCGTCGCTGTATGCTCCGGCGCCGCCCCATCCGCTCAGGAGCGCGCATTCTCTGCATGCCTTGCAGGAGACATCCCTTGTCTTCATGGGACATACTCTGTGTTCTATGTCCCTGCCTTTCTCCACGATGAGAATTTTTGGCTTATTGATTTCTTTCAGTAGTTCAAAGGCTGAAAATATTCCCGCGGGACCGGAACCTACTATTATAACATCGTATTTTTCCATGTTATGCCTTGAATTTCAGGCGGTCCTTAAGGAAACCGAGCGCATTATAATTGGTGAGGTCGAGATGGAGAGGCGTAACCGAGACGCAGTTGTCCTGAATAGCCTTGATATCGGTATCCTCGCCGTGCTCCCAGAATGGCTGTCCCCCGCCTATCCAGAAATGTTTCTCGCCATGGGGGTTGAAGGTCTCCTGAACCGAGTTATCGTAAACCCGCTTTCCCTGCCTTGTGAATCTGAAACCCATGATGTCCTGCAGGGAGAGATTCGGAACGTTCACATTTAATAAGGTGTCATAGGGGAGGGAATGATCAAGGATATACTGACCGATTTCCAGGGCAATCTTTGCGGCGCTCTCGAAGTGAAAGGTCGAATGATGTTTCTCTAAAAAAAGAGAGACTGCGAATGCAGGGATGCCCATGATCGTGCTTTCTATGGCAGCAGACACAGTCCCTGAATAGGTGATATCATCGCCTAGGTTTGCTCCTTTATTTATCCCTGATACGATAAACGTGGGACGTTCAGGGAGTATTTTGTTTATCCCTATTGCCACACAATCGGTCGGGGTGCCGTTCAGGCTGAAGACGCGCTCCCTGAGTTTCTCGGCGCGCAGGGGGCGGTGCATCGTAAGCGCATGGCTCACCGCGCTTCTCTCCCTGTCAGGGGCTACGATATACGCAGTGCCGATTTCCTGTATCGCGTCGAAGAGGGTAAGCAGCCCGGGAGAATGAACTCCGTCATCATTGGTAACAAGGATCAGGGCCATGCTTTATTCTATCAAATTAAAGTGTATTCAGTGTCATCGGGATAAAATTAATTAGGGCAAGGGGTATACAGGGAGAATGAAGGCGGACATCTGAAATGCGAGGCCGTAAAAAATAAGAAGACATTCTTTCCCCGGAAGAAACCGGAGATGAGCGAAACTACTCTCGCACCCGTGAGTGCTTTCAAATCTGTGAGCGCCACGGGTCAAGATGCCCTGAGTCTCTAAGGGCATGGTCCATTCGGCAGGGGAAATCTATATTTTCTTTTTTATCTTTTTCGCCGTCTTGGTGACTGTCTTTTTAACCGCCTTTACCTTTTTGGCAACCTTCTTCTTTAAGGTTTTGGCTTCTTTGTTCACTTTCTTTTTCACAGCCTTTACTGTCTTCGCAATCTTTGTAGCCATTATATCCTCCTTTTCAGCATAAGAATTCTCAGATATTATACTGATGAACCGGAGGAATTGCATTGAAAAAAGAACGATATGCGAAATAAGGGCAGATTTAAAAAATTCTGCACAAGCAGATTCGGAATCACCGCTTCTTCTTGTCTGTATTTTTCGCAAGCTGGATCTTTACTTTTCTCCCTTTCATCATGCGGTTATTGATCGAAGCAATGACTCTGTCCGCGAGGTTCGCCGGGACTTCCACGAAACTGAAAGTATCGAACAGGACAATGTTGCCTATCTTCCCTGAGGGTATGCCTGCTTCAGAGGAGATCGACCTAACAATGTCACCGACATTGAGGTTGTCTTTTCTCCCGACTGTCATAAAGAGCCTTACGTAATCCCTTTTTGTATCGGGATGAGACATACTTATCTCTCTTATGTCTTCAACATCGGTCTTGCCGAAGAGCAGGCTTAAGGCCGCTGCAACGACATCCTCGGGGGAATGTTCTTCCAGAAGCCTGCCGACAAGAGGATAGTAATCCGTATGCTCTCTGCCTTTCATCGTCTCTTCCAGAGTGACCGCAATCACGTTTTCCCGTGCTTTTTTAACCTGTTCCTTTGTCGGAAGTTTTGCCTTTTGAATAACTGTCCTGGCAGCCTTTTCGATAAGCCGCAGATGGCGATATTCGCGGGGCGTGACAAAAGTGATAGCGATTCCCGACTTGCCCGCTCTTCCAGTCCTGCCGATCCGGTGGATATACCCCTCGGGGTCCTGAGGGATACTGTAATTGATGACATGAGAGACATCGGGAATGTCGAGGCCGCGTGCGGCAACATCTGTCGCCACGAGGGTATCGATTTCGCCTTTCTTGAATTTGCGCATCATTTCATCCCTGTGCGACTGGGTGAAGTCCCCGTGGATTGCGCCCGCCAGGTATCCCATCTGCATGAGCTGACCCGAGACGTCATCTACTTCTTTTTTTGTACGGCAGAAGATAAGCGTCAGTGAAGGGCCCTCGACATCCATAAGGCGGGTAAGCGCCTTAATTTTGTCCTCTTCCCTTACTTCGTAAAAGGCCTGTTTTATTGCGGTTACGACCATTGCCGATGCATCGACGCGGATATGCTTCGGCTTGTTCATATAGTGCTTGGAAATGTTGAGGACCGCTGTCGGCATAGTAGCGGAAAAGAGCATAGTCTGCCGCTCTCCGGGGACTTCCCGGAGGATAGTCTCGATATCTTCGATGAAGCCCATATTGAGCATTTCGTCTGCCTCGTCGAGGACGACTATTTTGATATCTTTAAGGACAAGAGATTTGCGCCGGATGTGGTCTATTACGCGGCCCGGCGTACCGACGATGATATCAACTCCCTTGCGCAGATTTTTGAGCTGGATATCTATGGACTGGTCGCCGTAAACCGGCAGGGCAAAGACCCCTTTTGCAGAGCCGATTCTGTTGATTTCCTGTGACACCTGCACTGCAAGCTCCCTTGTAGGACACAGGATGATGGCATAGGGAAATTTGCCGCCTTCCTTCGGCTTGTTCTCGATTATCGGGATACCGAACGCGGCTGTTTTCCCGGTACCTGTCTGGGCCTGTCCGATGATGTCCTTTCCCTTGAGGGCTGGGGGGATGGCGATCTTCTGTATAGGGGTCGGTTCCTCAAACCCCATGTTGGAAAGAGCGGTTACGATCTGATCTGAAATACCGAATTCTGAAAAGTTAGTATGCATCGTGCGAAATAACCTCCTTTAGCGTGCTCGTTCTTTTTTCCAAATCTTACAGGATCGGCAGATACTTTTTAATTTCGAAGCTGTGGATCTGTATCCGGTAATCGTCCCACTCGACCTTCTTGCTCGCGATGAACTGTTCAAAGATATGGTCTCCGAGGGTCTCTCTCAGGAGGTCGCTTTCCTCTGCATATTCGATAGCCCTGTTCAGGCTTCCGGGGAGACAGTCGATATTCATATTTTTTCTTTGCTCGGGAGAAAGGTGATAGACGTCGGTTTCAATAGGCTCCGGCAAAGTATATCCCCTTTCGACGCCTTTCAATCCGGCGTTCAGCATGCAGGAAAAGGCAAGATACGGATTGCATGCAGGGTCAGGGGAACGGAGTTCGAGTCTGGTAGCTTTTTCCTTGCCGGGTTTGTAAAGAGGCACCCTGACAAGTGTTGATCGATTGCGCCTTGCCCAGCATATGTAGACCGGTGCTTCATAGCCAGGCACGAGGCGTTTATAGGAATTCACCCACTGGTTCAGAATGAGCGTAAACTCCTTCACATGGGTAAGGAGCCCGGCGATGTATTTTTTCGCGGTATCGGAGAGGAAATACGGGTCTTTCGGGTCGAAGAATGCATTCCGGTTTCCCTTGAACAGAGACTGATGGGTATGCATGCCGCTCCCGTTCTGACCGAACATGGGTTTCGGCATGAACGTCGCATAGACATTGTACTGTTTCGCTATCTCTTTGACGATTATCCGGTAGGTCATTACAATATCGGCCATGGTGAGCGCATCTTCATACCGCAAATCAATCTCGTGCTGCGAATGGGCGACTTCGTGGTGTGAATATTCAACTTTTATCCCCATGGATTCAAGGGCGAGTATTGTGTCGCGGCGCAGGTCTTCGGCAGCATCCATAGGGTAGTCGAAATACCCTCCTTCATCGAGTGTTTCCGTAGCCTTGTCAGTTTTAAAATAGAAGTATTCGAGTTCCGGTCCGATGTAAAAGGTATACCCCTTCTTTTTTACCTTTTCGAGGTTAAGTTTCAGGATATATCGAGGATCTCCCTTATACGGTGAACCGTCAGGCTCATAAATATCACAGAACATCCTGCCGACGGCGCTCTCCTTGGGTCTCCAGGGGAGGATAACAAACGTGGAGGGATCAGGCCGGGCGATCATGTCACTTTCATCAATCCGGGCAAAGCCCTTGATTGACGACCCGTCAAAGCCCATTCCTTCATCAAAGGCAAAGCCCAGTTCCTCGACAGGCACCTCAAAACTCTTCAACTGTCCATGGATGTCTGAAAACCAGAGCCTGATGAATTTCACATTATGTTTCCTGACTAATTCCATGACATCCTTTTTGTCCCTTGGTTTCTTTGTGGCCTTCAGCATTTTAACCCTTTCCATAGTTTCCCCCTTTTCTGCATTTCAAGAAAAAATCCTGCGATATGACAGATGATACCTTTTTTTATTTACTGAAGAAGTCCTTATAGAAGTTCATAGCCCTCCCCTGATACTCGTCAAAAATGCTTTCAGTTTCTCTGGTGATTCTGTCGAACTCAGGTATATCGCTGAACCATTCAGTAATCATTTTTTTCGAAACTTCGATATGGAACTGGAAACCGTAAACCTTGTCCCCGTATCGGAATGCCTGATGCCTGTACATTGGAGAACTTGCGAGAAGAACTGCTCCCGGAGGGAGATCGAACGTGTCTCCGTGCCAGTGCAGCACCTTGAATTTTCTCCAGAAATCCCCCACGCGCGGATGCATGGCGAGCTTCCGCATACATTGATCTTTCAGCCCTTCACCGGTAAGTTCGACAGGAAGCCAGCCGATCTCTTTTCCAGGTCCCGGGTATACCTCAGCGCCGAGGCAGTATGCGATCATTTGTGAGCCGAGGCAGATGCCGAGCACTTTCATATTCCTGTTGATCGCTTCCCGTATGAGGCGTGAGCAGGATACAAGGTGTGGATATTGTTCCATCTCGTAGACGCCCATGGGACCTCCGAGGATTATGAGCGCACTGTATTTATCGAGAGAAGGGGGTGTCTCACCGGAGCCAAGTTCAACAAGAGTGAACGGGATTTTCTTCTGCTTGAAAAATGCGGCCAGGGTCCCCGGGCCTTCCGAGGCTATATTTTTAACGATGAGAACCGGCATAGTGCTTTGCTGCAAGTGCGGATACCTCCTGCCTTATACGCTCAACCTCCGGGAATACCGCGTCTTTTTCCGGGAGATTCAGGTATGTGCTGATTATCGAAATTACTTCGGAGTCAGTCTTCAGGACCTCTTCCTCGTTCAGCCGGAGTAGTGTATCGAGGGACTTCAGGAATCCGTATGTCCGTGAGAGAAATTCTCCGGTAATCTTCTCAAGAATACCATACCGAATGAGACTTTTCATAGCAGACACTGTATTGGGCGTGAGTATATTAGGATGCCGGGTGGCATTGCGGAGCTGGAGGTATTGTACGAGAAATTCTATTTCTTTTATTCCCCCGGGACCATTTTTCAGGTCGTATCCCGACGATTCCTTCGCGATTTCCTGCAGAATTCTTTTCCGCATCCCCCGGATGTCAGAAACATTGACTTCGCTCCCCCGCTTCAAAAGCACCTCTTTCCTCATTTTCCGGAATGCATTCAGAAGATGCATATCACCACAGACAGGACGCGCCTTCAGAAGGGCCTGTATCTCCCATGCATGTGCTGAATGAAGATAATAGGTCCTGTATCCGCTCATGTCGTTAAGCAGAATGCCTTTTGAACCGTCAGGCCTCAGCCGTGTATCGATCCTGTAGGCCACTCCCTGTTCGGTGTATGCGGAGATGAAGCCTATGAAGTCCTCGGGAGATTTTGTTTGTCCGGCGCCAGAATCGATAAACACAAGGTCGAGGTCCGAATTGATATTCAGTTCCTGTGCGCCGAGCGCTCCCATCCCCACCACTGCCATTCCGGTGTCGATCTGAAGATGTGTTCCTGCCGAACGGAGGATTGTATCGGCGAGCGTGCTTAATGCACGCGAAAAAGAAGAGCAATCGGCAATCCTCATGAGAAAGAGTATCCCCGATTTCAGTTCTTCGGCTGTTTTGAACTCCCGCAACACGCGGGAAGGTTCATGAGAGCGTTCAAGTGCGTTGGTGAGCCGGACACCAAGGGCGTCGTAATCGATTCTGATATCGGGATATTCGAATATGCTTTCAAAATTTTCGAGACTGAGCAGCGTGCGTGAAAGGTATGAACTCATACTGAAAACGGTGACGATAAGGTCGCGGGTGTCTTTTCTCTGAAGGAGGAGATCGAGATGTGATGCATGACCACCGATCTTCTCCAGGAACGACACAAACACGTTGAAGGCCCGGTCCTTGTTTGCGGACTTGATAATCTGATCAAAAAGAAGCGGCGCCGTTTTTCTGAAAAGCGTTCTTTCCCCCAGGGTTTTTCCGACCGATACCTGTTCATTCAGCTTCTTTATGCCCGCGAGCGCCTCTGACGGCTGAGAAAAACCCAGTGAAGAGAGGTAAGCGATGGCTGCATCATCCGGCAGTGCTTCCTGGAGGAGAATGCCTCCTTCATGCCTCTGCTCAGGCTGACCAAGGAGAGAATTATACATGTCTCTGACCATGAGCCGCTTCAATCTGAGATCGGCAGTAAAATCTTCCCTTGAGGGGTACTTCAGCTTTCTCGCAAGAATCCTGAGTTCCTCAGTATCAGGGGGAAGCGTATGGGTCTGAAGGTCGTCTTTCATCTGAAGCACGTGTTCAATCTTCCTCAGGAGAACGTATGCTTCAAGGAGAGATTTCCCTTCCCCGGCGGACAGGAATCCTTCTTCCGATAATTCTCCTATTGCTTCAGAGAGCACTCGTTTGCGAATGGAATGTCTCTCGCCTCCGTACAGGAGCTGGAAGGTCTGAACGAAAAACTCGATCTCCCTGATTCCACCATACCCGCGCTTGATATCGTCCACATCAAACACCGTATCTATCTTTTTTTTCATCTCCCTGATCTCTTCAACGTCGTTATAGTCGATCGACTTTTTCCAGACGAATGGTTCGATGCCTGATATAAACGAGTTGCCGAGAAGAATGTCTCCGGAGACAGGACGCGCGCGGACCAATACCATTCTTTCCCATGTCTTGCCCCATGATTCATAGTACGCATTGTATGCATTCAGCGATAACGAGAGCGCTCCTTTCTGGCCGTTCGGTCTCAGGCGAAGGTCAACCCTGTATGCGATGCCGTCTTCTGTCGGCATGCTGAGCAGTCCGGTCACTGTCTCGGTCAGCCTGCAGAAATATTCATGCGCGGTGATTTTATTCATCCAGACGCCCGCAGCAGAAAGAGTTCCGGAAGAAGTCGGTTCTTCTGAACGATAGAGAGAAAGAAGGTCCACATCGGAGCTGTAATTCAATTCTCCGGCTCCGAGTTTCCCGAGCCCGATAAGAGAGAATGAATCTTCTCTCAGGTCGCCGAACCGGACTCTTATGAGTTGCCGGGAAAAATCGAGCGCCAGTTCGAGAACAGCCTCGGCAAGACTGCTTAGTTCAGCCATTATCTCAAGCTGACCGGCAACTCCTGAAATGTCGCGGAGGGTGATCCGGAGGAGATGATTTTTCTTTATGTCTCTGAGGAGCTTCAACATCTCCGTCTTCGCTGGAGAAGGATGATCCTGATGCACTGTCCCCAGTGTCTCACGGGACTGAATGATGATCCGGCGCTTCATGGTCTGGCCCCTGAGATTCTCTATCCCCGCAGAGAGGGCATCCGGATTTTTTATACTGTAATCAGCGAGAAATTGGCTGTATGAAAACAGAAGGGCAATAAGAAGGATGTGCTGTTCATTTTCTTCGATAAGGTGGGGAGCTTCGCGGAACAGCCTTTCGAGGTTCTTGTATGACCTCCCGGGATCGGGAGTTGAAAAAGACGCCTGTCTGAGTTTTTTTTCACTATCCATGGCGGTTTTGATATTATAAATTATTCCTGCCGGTAAAATGCCGGTGAATACTGATAAAGAGAAACAGCGCGGCAGGATAGCTGTTCAGATACAAAATACAGACGGAGGTGAGACAATGAAGATGATTGTCGCAGTAATCAAGCATTTCAAGCTGGATGCTGTGAAAGACGCACTTTCTCAGGCAGGAATACAGGGCATGACAGTGACTGAAGTGAAAGGCTTTGGCAGACAGAAAGGCCATGTGGAGATTTACCGCGGGTCAACTTTTGAAGTAAGGTTTATTCCCAAACTGAGGATCGAAATTGCGGTGAACGATGATAAGGTTGAAGAGATTGTGGGGACCATTCAGAAAGCAGCGTTTACCGGTGAGATCGGCGATGGGAAGATATTCATATATCCTCTTGCAGACGTAATCAGGATAAGGACGGGAGAGAGGGGTGATGCGGCCCTGTGAAAATCCCCCGGCTTGCAGGCTCGACGGCAGAGAACTGACAGGCAAGACATTTGAAGCTGTGGCATTGCTGAAGCAGAAACTGGTCTTGCTGCAGGTGAACAGTGGCTGTCATTTTTTTGCAGAGGAAACATCCAGGTCAAGGATTTTCCGCTTCAGGATAACGAGTTCAAAGGCGAGTGTTGCCATCTGTGCAAGCTGGCCGAGATAGCCGACGCTTGCATTCAGCACGGCATTATTTCCATTATCCACATACAGGAGCGCGATGACCTTCTCTCTGAGAGCGATGGGGAGGACAAGGGCGTCCTGGGGTGTGCCTGACAGGAGGCTGATCAGGGATTCGTTGCCCTGTATTTTCATGACAGGACCCCGGTAGTTCGCCCTGCTCCTGATCACTTCTGCAAAGACCGGTGATTCTGTTGCCGGGAGCGTAAACTGTTCTGTATCGAGGCCCCTTGATTTCCAACCGGTAATTTTATCGCCTCTCAAAGTAAAAAGAGCCACCCGCTTGGTGAGTTTGAATATCTCGTTCAGAAGAATTCCGGCGATCTCTTCAGTGTCTTTCACTTCGGTCAACGCCTGTTTGACCTTTTGGACAGTGCTTTCTTCGACTTTTGTCTCCGGATTAAAACGGTCGGTAAGGCTGATATACCGGAGGTCACGCTTGATACCGTAGTATTTTTCGAAGGCATAAAGCAGTCTCGATTCTGTAATTACATAGGGAATAATATCGAATCCGGTCCTGAACCGGAGTTCGTCGATCTCCATGATATCTTTTGGATTGAGCATCGCGGTATGAAGCCTGCCCCGGTCTTTCCTGAACGGAAGTATCTGATATTTCTCTACGATGTCCGTGCTTATCAGTGAAAGCACTTCCTCGGGGATATTGTTTATCACCTCAGCGGCGGCTGCAGGAATCCTGAAATATTTACTGAGGAACTTTGACAAGTCCTCTTCTGCAATGAACCGGAGCTCGATGAGGTTGGTTCCTATCCTGCCGCCGAACTGCACTTGTCTTTCGAGAGCCTGATGCAGCTGATCCTTTGTGATCAGGGATTCCTTGACTAATGCTTCTCCGAGTTTCATAGGCTGTTCCTCTGTATAGTCTTATTCTTCATTCAATGTAAGCAAGATGGGTGCCAATACTATATGACTGAATTTATATCATATGGAC
>JAKLQR010000177.1 GCA_022013235.1 Thermodesulfovibrionales bacterium
CGAGGTTCCAGATCCAGGAACTGTTTCCTGCTTCTTCCTGTCATAGAGTGCTGCAAGAGGCAAATGAGCCATTCTTAACAGGACCTTTATTCTTTTCCGAATTGGCGGATGTGTAGACATAAGGTTTTCCCAGTATCCGGCAGATTCGTCGAATTCGCTTCCCTGAGGGTCTGCAAAACAGAGCATTTCGAGGCCGCTGCCTATGAACCCGGAGCCTGTCCAGTTCCGGGATATCGAGTGGAGCGCTTCAGCGAGAGTCACCGGATTTCGCGTCATCCTCACCGATGCAGCATCTGCCCTGTATTCCCGTTCCCTTGAGATGAACATCGCAAGCATATGACTGAGCTTTACCAGTATCCAGAAGAGAAAAAATGCCGGATGTATTCCGCCGCCGCGCTCCTCATCTTCCCCCATCCTTGCCATCTGATCGAGCATTGCAGCATATGCCCCGAAGAGGCTGGTGGCGACCGTCGCTTCAACACAATCATTCGACAGGATATGGTATGCTTCGTGGGCCAGTACAGCCTCCAGCTGCGGTCGCGTCAGCCGTGAGAGCAGTCCTTCGGTGATTGCTATGGCTGCATCACCTTTGATATCAGCCGCTGCAACTGCGTTCATGGAAAGACTCGGAATGACCAGACACTGTATTTTTCTCGTGTCGCCGGTCACGACCTGAATTTCATCAATAATATTCATCAGGCGCTTGTGTATTCCGTCTTCCGGGTCAGGCGGAACTGCTCCGGCGCTCTTCATGACCGAATTCACCGCTCCGCGTGTGGCAAAGAAGAAATGCATTGAGGCGAGAGCCAGGGAAAATCCCACAATAAAGAGGAGGTATAACGGGTTGCTCCAGAAGAAAAAGAGTTCTTTTTTCAGGAAAAAAAACGGAATGAAAAACAGAGCACCCTGAAATAATGCAATCGTAACCAGAACATACATGCAGAGCAAAAAAAGAAAAAGAAGGGTTATTCTTGTTGTTTTCTGTTTTTCAATGTCGATGAACGTTATGGGCATAAACGGGTTACTGCTTCCTCAAAACAAACTTGAAATACTCTCAATATTCAATGCCCTTCCTGTGCGTTCTCATCAAAAGCTCTGCTCTTCGTTCTTCGCTTATAATTTGTTCTTCTCTATCCCCTGCATATTTTTTCCGCGCCCGTCTGCAGAGAAATATTCAGCCTTCCTGAACCCAAAGAGTGATGAGACCATATTGTTCGGGAATATCTCGATTTTTGTTGCAAGATTGGCAACCAGGTCATTATACAACTGCCTTGAGAAAGCGATTTTATTCTCGGTTGATACAAGCTCCTCCTGAAGTTCCATAACATTCTCATTGCTTTTCAGCACAGGATAATTTTCCATGACTGCGAAGAGACTTTTCAATGCCTGAGTCAGGCTGTCCTCAGCGGCAGCCTTCTCCCGCATATCTGCCGCAGCTATTGCCTTTGTCCTCGCAGTCGTTATCCCTTCCAGGACATTCCGCTCATACTCCATATATCCTTTCACGACAGATACAAGGTTGGGGATGAGGTCATGTCGCCGCTTGAGCTGAACATCGATCTGGTGCCAGGCATTTGTTACGTCGTTTCTCAGTGAGACGAGACTGTTGTAAATCATGACTATCCAGAACAGCGGGACGACTGCCGAGAGGATGAGAACCCAGACTACCACTGATTACTGCCCGTATTTTCAGGTTTCTCTCTCAACACATGCATATCCCTTACACTTTACCATAAGGCATACGAAGTACAAAATGGTTTTTTCATGAAATTTCATTTAAACTTATGAAAACGATCAATAAGGAGAACCTCATGGAAGATCTCAAACAATCCGAAACATGGCGTGTCTTCAGGATACAATCAGAGCTTGTCGAAGGGTTCGAAACCCTTCATGAACTCGGTCCTGCGGTCGCAATCTTCGGGAGCTCGCGGATGAAAGCCGGATCATATCACTATGAAAAAGCGGTTGAACTGGGGAAAAAACTCTCAGACGCGGGGTTTGCGGTCATCACCGGCGGCGGCCCCGGCATTATGGAGGGAGCAAACAAGGGGGCGAAACAGGGGCAAAGCAAATCGGTCGGACTGAACATCGAGATACCGGCTGAGCAGGAACGAAACGATTTCCAGGACCTCTCGCTCTCCTTCAGATATTTCTTTATCAGGAAACTGATGTTCGTGAAATATTCCATCACCTTCATCATTTTTCCCGGCGGCTTCGGCACCATGGATGAACTATTCGAAGCGCTCACGCTCGCCCAGACAAAGAAAATTTATCCGTTCCCGATAATTCTCTTCGGCAGGGAATACTGGAAAGGTCTCCTCGACTGGTTCACGACAAACCTAATCCCTCATAGTACAATATCGCCTGAAGACTTGAATCTCATCAAGCTTGTCGATAACACCGACGAGGTCTGCGATATACTTAAAGAGTTTAAGAAAACTGTTCTGGATAAGAAGGCCTGATCTTCCGGGGGGAGTTACTTTCTGGGGTGTTCTTTCCGGTAATCTCCGGGCTTTTCCTGCAGCCCGTTCTCACTCCACACACCTGCCCGTGCATTTCTTGCTTCTGTCTGTGCCTCAGTGAGTTCATGAACATACCGAACATTGGGGGGAAAAGTATAGAGCATTGCATATCCGCCCCTGACCATCATGACATTCACCATCTCTCCTTTCGTCGTCCAGAGATATGCGAGCGTACGTCCGTAGGTGTCTCTCTCTTCAACGTCACGCTCAATCCGGACCTTCTGTCCCGATGCATTCAGGATGCTCTCAAGGTAGTTTTTCGCCCCTTCACCCCATGGTTGCTGTCCCATCTCGGGCGCATCGATGCCGATCAGTCTGATTTTCTCCTTTTTTCTACCCAAAAGCACACTCACGGTATCTCCGTCATTTACGGCGATGACAAAAACATAGGGGTCTTCTTCCTGTTTGCCCGCGAAGGGATATTTTTCGTTGATAACATAGAACCCGGCAACCAGCAGGAAAACAACCATTGCGATAAGATTGCCGATTCTCCGATTCTTCTTCGTTGGCATGTTGTATTATACCTCTTCATCCGTGTTCTTTCCCATGATGATTCAGATAATCCCCGGGATTCAATAAGGCCGCCGCTTACTCCCTCCCCTCGTTCCC
>JAKLQR010000178.1 GCA_022013235.1 Thermodesulfovibrionales bacterium
AACGGTCTCAAAATAGTATTCATATTTCACCCTCTCCCAACCCTCCCCCCTCAAGGGGGAGGAACTAACTATAATCCCCTCTCCCCCGGCGGGAGAGGGTAAGGGTGAGGGGGTCATTTATGTGTTTACTATTATGAGACTGTTAATAGTAGAAAACATTTTAAATACCTATAATAAGGATAAACAGATATGCTGCAGGAAACAAAAACCGGGAGGATCGAGTGGAAAGGCTGACGATAAAAGAAGCGCTGAAAGAAAACTATGTGGGACAGAAGATCACAGTGTGCGGATGGATACGGACCAGGAGGGAGTCCAAAGGGTTTGCGTTCATCGTACTCAGTGACGGTTCTTCCCAGGAAACGATGCAACTCGTTGTTTCAGGGGGAGCATCAGCAAAAAAGGAGATCCACGGATGCAATACCGGGGCAGCAATAAAAGCAATCGGGGTATTAAGAGAATCTCCTGCAAAGGGACAGAAGTATGAGCTGGAAGTTTCTGATATTGAAGTATTTGGTGAAAGCGACCAGGACCTCTATCCCCTTCAGAAGAAGGGGCATACCCTTGAATTCCTCCGGGAAATAGGGCATCTCAGGGCGAGGACAAATACCTTTGGCGCAATTTTCAGGATAAGAAATATTCTCGCTGATTCTGTCCATCAATTCTTCAGGGAAAGAGGGTTTGCCTGGGTGCATACTCCGATAATTACCTCGGGGGATTGCGAAGGAGCAGGGGAACTTTTCACGGTAACGTCGCTTGATTTCAGCAATCTTCCCCGGTCAGGAGATACTTCTGTAGATTTTTCCCGGGACTTCTTCGGAAGAAAAACGTACCTTACTGTGAGCGGGCAACTGGAAGCCGAGTTCCTTGCAATGTCACTCGGAAAAGTCTACACATTCGGGCCTACTTTCAGGGCTGAGAATTCGAATACGACGAGACATCTTTCGGAATTCTGGATGATAGAACCGGAAATGGCGTTTGCAGACCTCAGCGATGATATGAAACTCGCAGAGGATTTCATCCGGTTTCTCTGTGCGAAGGTGCTCGAAAGAGGAGAAAATGAACTTGCCTTTCTTGAGGCCCAATACAAGAGGATTTCGCGGGAAGAAATCCTCAGACTTGCCGAAACTGAATTTGTACATATTCCCTACACTGACGCGATCAGGGAATTACAGAACGCGCCGATGACCTTTGAATTTCCGGTATCGTGGGGTTCAGATTTACAGTCTGAACATGAAAAGTATCTTACCGATGAAGTAATGAAGGGTCCTGTGATTGTGACAGACTATCCAAAAGAGCTGAAAGCATTTTACATGCGCATGAACGATGACGGGAAAACGGTTGCGGCAATGGATGTGCTTGCGCCAAGAATAGGGGAGATTATAGGAGGAAGCCAGCGTGAGGAAAGGCTGTCTGTGCTTGAAGAAAGGATGCGGGAAATGAGAATACCCATGGAAAGCCTCCAATGGTACCTTGATCTCCGCAGGTTCGGATCAGCCCCTCATGCAGGGTTCGGTCTTGGCTTTGAAAGACTGGTCCAGTACATTACAGGAATGGTGAATATCCGTGACGTGATTCCCTGCCCAAGAGCACCTGGGAATATTTAATTATATTTATAATACAATACAATATGATAAATAGTTAAACAAAATCATGAGAAATGCTATGTCATATTGCGAACAGAAAATGCATATTTGTCTGGTATAGTAGTGAAGGCAAGGAGGAAATACCAATGGATCCAAAAGAGCTTTTAGGAAAAGCACAGATATTGTTTGTTGAGGGAAATGAAGAAGAAAGCATCAAAGTATTTACCCAGGCATTGGATGCAGGCGCTGACCCTTTTATCGTGTATTTAAGCCTTGGGGTCGCACACATGAAATTAAAAAAACCTGATAAGGCCATGGAAGATTTCAATAAAGCGATAGAGGCAAACAGCAAGAATCCCAGGCCATATTATTACCGTGCCATGTTATATATGGATAGTGATGAATATGCGAAGGCAATAACTGACCTTACGAGTGCGCTTGAACTGAAACCAGACCTTCATTTTGCAAAATTCGCACGCGCTACTGCGCATGGACGGTTGGGAAATATCGATGAGTCGGCAGCCGATTTCAAGACCGTCATACCGCTTATGGCAGAGAATATGCAGAGTTTTGCCGACCAGTATGGCATGGTAAGAACGCAGATGGGGAAGGTTATGGCGCAGCTTTCGGGAGAAAGAGAGACGCCAACGGTACAATTAAACGAACAAGAGATGGGAACTCTTAAGAAATGGCTCGATGGGGACAAGTGAAATTATGATATTCAGAAATCTCTTCTGCCCTGAATGGCTTTACTGAGTGTGGCCTCGTCTGCAAATTCGATGTCCCCTCCGATTGGAAGGCCGTATGCTATTCGGGTGACTTTAGCAGAGAAAGGTTTCAGAAGCTCACGGACGTATTGAGCCGTCATCTCTCCTTTGGTATTCGGATTGGTTGCGAGGATGACTTCCTGCACAGAATTTTTCCTGACTCTCTCGATCAGTTCATGAATCTTGAGCCGGTCAGGTGTCATTCCGTCGATAGGGGACAGAGAACCGAGGAGGACATGGTAGACGCCGTCAAAGCTCTTTGAACGCTCCACAACGAAAATGTTGCTCGGTTCCTCAACAACACATATTCTGCTCTTGTCTCTTGAGGGGTTGCTGCAAATTGAACATACCTCGTTCTCGGTGATGTTAAAACATTCCCTGCAGAACCTTGCGTTGTCCTTTACCTCATCTATTGCACGGGATATCCCTTTTGCCTCTTCATCCGGCATCGAGAGGATGAAAAAGGCAAGTCTCTGGGCGGTCCTTCTCCCGATACCCGGAAGCCTGGTAAGCTCTGTGATAAGGTTTTCTATAATTCCCTGTTTCATGCCATACAGTTCCGCACTCTCTATTACTATACTCAAACAAATAAAATCCTGCCAGGGAGAAATATGAAATCGTTCAAGATATGTAAAGGTGCTTTAAGTTTTTTATCTGTCATTCCGGCTTGACCGGAATCTTTCTTCGTTTTACAGATGGATTCCCGACAAGCGGGAATGACAGCTTAATTTTTCGTTCATCGGAACAGAGTTCGCTATGAATTATATAGGGTTAGTGTTCCGGCAGGAAATATGCTATGGCACGCAGCTTTTTAATTCATTCAGAATTAAATTTGCTGAAGTGAGAACGCCTTGATGAGAATATTCGACAGTACATCTTCCTTTTGCGGTCTTCCTGATTATCAGAGTATAGGGGACGCGGGGATTGCCGAGGGCTTTATGGGCAGCGAAACTGTAATCTGTCAGGACAGGGTAGAGGATCTTCAGCTCTTTTTTGTAATTCTCGGCTTCTGTCCTGTTATTGCCTATTGCAATACTGAAAACCCTGACATTCTCCTTGAGACCGGGATCGTTCTTTATTGAAGAATACACTTCGTTGATAACCGGAACGTCCCTCGGACAGGTAGTGCAGTATGTGCTGAATACTTCTATTACAAAAATTGTCCCTTTACTATCACTGAGTGTAAATACGTTTTTCCCGGTAATACCAAGATATTTCTGTTCTTCCGCAGGAAGCGTATCGTTGAATTTCAGCCCGAGGAGAGAACCGCAGGAATCGGGTGGATTCGAAAGAGAATCTGGAGGAAGACAGAAAAGAGCAAGGGAGAAAATTGACGTGAATACAATTATTAATATGATTAATCCTTTGGGACGGATACCCTTCAGGACCTTTAACAGCATTTTCTCCCCTTTCCTCACTTTTCAAGTTTTTCAATCTCTTTTAAGAGAAGTTCAAGGTTCGGTCTTGTGTTGATATCATGCACATCGATATAGCGGATGATTCCCTTTTTGTCTATCACGAACAAAGCCCGTTCAGATACACCGTTTGAACGGAGAACGCCGTATTTCTTCGAGACCGCGCCGTGAGGCCAGAAATCAGAGAGGACCGGGAACCAGAGTGTACCCAT
>JAKLQR010000179.1 GCA_022013235.1 Thermodesulfovibrionales bacterium
AAAAGATATTTCTGAAAACCGGTTTTAAAAACGGATTTGTCACCATCGAAGTGAAGGATACAGGGGTGGGTATTCCAAAATCGATCCTTGATAAGATTTTCGATCCTTTTTTCACAACCAAGAAAGTGGGAAAGGGCACTGGACTGGGACTTTCCATCAGCTATGGCATTGTAAAGGATTATGGAGGCCACATTCACGCGGAAAGCCAGGAAGGTGTGGGTTCTAATTTTGTTGTTCACTTCCCCGTTCCCAGTGAGGCCAAATGACACAAAAAATTCTCCTGGTTGATGATGAGGAAGGTATCCGAAAGGTTCTGGACATATCTTTGTCAGATAGCGGTTTCAAGGTGTTTACCGCTGAAACCGGTAAGGAGGCCCTGGATATTTTTCGGAAAATGCGGCCACCTATCGTGTTGACTGATATCAAAATGCCAGGGATGGATGGTATAGAGCTACTTCAGAAGATCAAACAAGAGAGTCCGGACACAGAAGTGATCATGATCACAGGGCACGGCGATATGGAACTGGCCATCCGGAGTTTGAAATTTGACGCCACCGATTTTATCACCAAACCAATAAACGATGACGCCCTGGAAATCGCCCTGAAAAGGGCCAACGAAAAGATCACCTTAAAGACAAGACTCAGGGAACACACAGAAAACCTTGAACAGCTTGTTCGGGAAAAGACCAAAAAACTGGTAGAAGCGGAACGACTTGCCGCCGTGGGTCAAACCGTAGCCGGTCTGGCCCATGCCATAAAAAATATAACAGGTGGTCTCACAGGGGGGACGTTTGTCCTGGAGAAAGGCCTTCAGTTGAAAAATGAAAAATATCTTCGCGAAGGCTGGGATATGCTCAAAGGGAATGTAGACAGATTAAAGAACATGGCCCTGGATCTGCTCAATTATGCCAAGGAGAGAGCGCCTGACTACCACCTGTGTGATCCCAACAGACCGGCACGGGAGGTCATTGACCTAATGATTCCCAGAGCCCGCGAAAATGACGTTTCCTTGGAGATCGAATCGGATGAGAGTCTCCCCAAGGTATGGCTTGATCCGGAAGGAATCCATCGATGTCTCTTAAATCTGGTAACCAATGCAATTGACGCGTGTATCAACGTCGATTGTACCCAAAGACAAGGTAAGGTTGTTTTGCGGATACTGAAAACCGAGGGCTGGGCAGTAGAGTTTCAGGTGGTGGACAATGGCTGCGGTATGGATGAAGAGACCAAAGAAAAAATATTCCGGAGGTTCTTTAGCACCAAAGGAAGCCGGGGCACCGGCCTGGGATTGATGATCACCAAAAAGATCATAGATGAGCATGAAGGTGCAATTGAGTTTGACTCTGAGAAAGGGAAAGGCACAAGATTTATTATAAGACTGCCTGAAAAGGATCAGTCCACATCAATCTAACCCACAAGAGGAGTACATCATGATAGAATATAAAAACATCCTGTTCTGTGCTGATTTTTCCGAGGACGCCAATATTGCATTTCTTCATGCCCTCGATCTGGCTAAAAAATACAATGCCAAATTACATATCCTTCATATTCCGCATTCTTCCTATGCCTATTCCAGGCATGTAGTGGATGAACATGTCCCGGAAGGGGCAGAAGGAGGCGAAGCCTTCTTCAATGAGGAGATAGAGAAGCGGGCGATAGAAGCTTTAAAAGAACAGTACGAGAAGAAAATGGGTGATTTTAATAATTTTTTATTTGCTATCAAGAGCGGTTCACCGGACGTGGAGATTATCAGATATGCAAAAAAAAATGAAATTGATGTGATTGTGATGGGAACACTTGGTAAATCTGAGCTGGACAGGATTGAACACGGAAGCACGGTAGCCAATGTATCCAAATATGCCCATTGTCATGTCATTGCCATCAGGAACCCGGCCAAACAGTTTACTTTACCCGGGCATATGTACTAATAAAAAAGCCGCTTTGCGCGATTTCATAGAGGAGAAAAAAATGGCAAAAAGAGTCCTGGTTGTGGATGATGAATTGGATATGAGAATTTTTATCACCACACTATTGGAGACAAGTGGGTACAAACCCCTTTCTGCTGTGGACGGGAAGGAAGGCTTGGAGATTGCACGTCAAAAAAAACCCTCCCTTATCATACTGGATGTGATGATGCCAAGGGAGAGCGGGCTCAATATGTATCGTGAGTTAAAAAATGATCCCGAAATGAAGAACATTCCGGTTATCATGGTTTCCGCATTATCCAAGAAGACGTTTTTCCATTCCCAGAAGGTTCTCGATGAATACAAGGGAGAAAAAATCGCTGAACCGGCGGCTTATATCGAAAAGCCGCCAGAACCCGATGAGCTTTTAGAGGAGATTCGAAACTGTTTAAAATAGGCTGTACGTCGAAATTATAGGGGTGCCCTAATTAAGTGTATCTGCAATTATATCCCGCGGTAGGCGGGAAATTATAGGTCTTTTAATGGAATCCAATTTATTCCAGCACTCTCCCCGTGTATGCACAGGGATGAGCGGAGCGAACTAATTTCTCCATCAATAAGCCCATGACGAAGTCGGAATACAGTAGCAACTTACTCGATCTGGGGTACAGGTATCTCATCGACACACTACCGTGCTATCTTTCCATCCAGGACTCCTCCCTACACATTCTTTTTGCCAATCAGACCTTCAGAAACGATTTTGGTAATGGCACGGGCAAACTCTGTCATATGGTTTATAAAGGGTCGCCGGACAGATGCCCATCTTGTCCTGTGCAAAAGACCTTTAAAGACAAAAAGGTCCACATCAGTGAAGAGACCGTCCAGTTATACAATGGCAGTATGGCACAGATGATCGTCCATTCAGCCCCCATTATGGACATTACCGGCAATGTGTCGGCCGTTGTCGAGATGTCCACCAATATCACAAAAGTCATGGAGATGCAGAAAGAGTTGACCCTATTAGGCAAAACCATGGCCATACTGTCCCATGATATAAAGAATATCCTGGAAGGTCTCCAGGGCGGCGCCTATGTGGTTGATGAAGCCATTAAGGACGGGGACATGAAGCTTGCCCGCAAGGGATGGGATATTACCAAGAGGAATATCACTGAAATCTCAACAGTTGTCCAGAACATTTTATATTCATCTAAAAAGCGGGCTCTCGAATATCAGAAGGTCGCCCCAGATGAAATCGTCAGGGAGGCCGTGGCCCTGTTCCAGGATAAGGCAAAGAACATGGACATCGCGCTCAGAGCTCAGGCCAACCGGGCTCTGCCTCTAGTTAATATAGACCCTTATAGTATTCATAGAATGTTAAACAACCTCATATGGAATGCCCTGCAGGCATGCAAGAATGACAATGAGAAGGGGTCCCATACCGTGGTCGTAAGAGCAGACTTTTATGACAGATTGCATTTCATGTTCGAAGTGGAAGATAATGGCATCGGGATGGATGAAGAGACCCGGAACAATATCTTTAAGGAATTTTTTTCCACCAAGGGACACGGGGGCACAGGACTTGGTCTTATAGTGGTGGAAAAGATCGTCCAGGAACACGAGGGTAAAATTGAGGTCTTGACGACCCCTGGAAAAGGCAGTACATTCAGGGTCATTTTAAAAATAAATTGAAAATACGAAGCGTATTCAGTATAGGAAAAATCAACCTATTAAATTAAAGAGGGGAATATTATGGAACAGGGTGCAAAGATTATTATTATTGATGATAATACTGATTATCTTTTTACCATGGAAACTTTCCTAAAGCGGAACGGATTTGAGACTCTAACTGCCGAGGATGGGAAAAAGGCGATGGAGCTCATCCAGAAGGAGCGGCCTGACCTTATACTTATGGATATTATGATGGAGGGCCTCTTTTCCGGTTTTCAGCTTAGTAAAAAGCTCCAATCAGATCCTGATCTAAAGAATATCCCCGTTATAGGCATATCCGGAATCGGTCCTGAACTGGGCATTCAGAAAGATAAACACCTGCTTCTAAGAAAATATTTCGATTCAGACAATTTTTTTGAAAAGCCGGTGGATAAGAATAAACTTTTAGCTAAAATGAAAGAAATCTTGGAAGGATAAGATGTTTGTCTCGTTTTGGGGTCAGGACTTGACCTGACCCTTTAAAAGCTTTTATGAAACAGTTTGCCTTTTGAGGAAGGCCTTGTACTGCAAGAATGAAATAGACCAGATTAAAGGGAAAACGGATGGGCATAACATTGGTGACGTATCCAAAATGGTTGATCTCTCCCAAAAGACGATCCGGGA
>JAKLQR010000180.1 GCA_022013235.1 Thermodesulfovibrionales bacterium
ACCTCTATCACCTGGATGCCCGCAGAACTATCAGCTACATAGGCATAATTTCCCGAGACAAAGACATCATAGGCATAACCGGGTGTGGCATAAGAGCCTACACTTAATGGTTTGGCAGGATTAGTTACGTCTACTACCTGAAGACCTAAATCACCAGCAGCCAGATAGGCATAGTTCCCTGAGACATCTACACTATAGGCGGATACCTCGCCCGGCATATAGAGATAGCCTACAATTTTTGGATCAACAAGATCGGCTATGTCTATTATCTCGAGCACAACGCTGTTGTCAACATAATCGAATCCGTTGCAGGCCACATAGGCATAGTTACCTGAAACATGTATATCTGCGAAGACAGAACACAGGGAACTTCTTACGCTACCCGTCAAATAAGGGCCACCTCCATAAAGCGATGCTTTAGGATTTCTCAGGAAGTCTGATCCGGTAACAGTCACAGTCGTCGGGGTGGTCAGCCATCCCTCATCAGGAATTATGGAGTCTATATTGGGCGGTGGGGACTTTGATACGTTTATATATCCGCTCTTTGTCTTTGTGATCTGCACAGTTTTGTAAGTTATTGTTAAAGACACTTCAAAATAGCCACTAAGATAATAGGTGTGAGAGGGATTTTGCTCAGTGCTGGTTCCTCCATCTCCAAAGTTCCAGAGCCAACCTTGGATACCTGGATTCCCTGTCGATAGATCAGTAAATTGAACACTTAATGATGACTGGCCAGAAGTCGGGTTAGCAGAAAAGTCTGCCACCAGATAAGCTACTGTTCCAGAAACCTGCTCGGAAACAGTACTATATCCTGGAGCAGATGCTGTGAAGGTAAGTGTTGCATCATCCAAAACTTTATGAATCCAAAGGCCGCTGTATAATCCATCACCTGCTATCAGATCAGGGTAAGCACCATCATCATGAAGTGTTAAACTAAGTTCCCCATTGCTAAAATCTACTATAACTGTCGCATCTTTTATAGGGCCATTACAGGTTGCCACTGATGCCCTGATGATGGTTTCACCTTCCAAATACTGAAGAATCCCAAACTGTGAAGATGGACTTAAAATAAAAAGGTGAAAGAGAGAGGGGTCGCAATTAAAGACATTTTTTGCATTGATTCGTCCTCCAGTAAGAATAAGCCCATCTAAGCTGGCAAGGGGATCAACGGTAAGTAGAATATTCCATTTTACCTGGTCATAGGTATATTCAGGGTGCTGTGCCAGAATCAGGGCAGCCAGTCCAGAGACATGGGGAGTGGCCATAGAGGTTCCACTTAGATAATCATACTTATTGCCAGGTATTGAACTAAGGACATTCACCCCAGGGGCAGCCACATCTACAGCGGCTAATCCCCAGTTGGAAAACGAGGCCAGATGGTCATTATGATCAGTTGCAGCAATGGCAATGATATTTGGAAGATTATAACTTGAAGGATAATGAGAATATGTGTCATTATTAGAGCTACTATTTCCAGCAGCAGCAACAAATAAGATATCTGCATTTCCTGCTAACTGAATAGCATCATATAATGCCTGTGAGTAGCCACCTCCTCCCCAGCTATTACTGGTTATCCTTATATTCTGTCCATAATCCTGCCTCATCGTAATCGCATATTCAAGACATTCTATAGCATCAGAAATATAACCACTTCCTCCTGCACTTAGGAACTTTAAGGCCATGATCTTTACATTCCAGTTTACACCTACAACCCCAATTCCATTATTCCCTGTGGCTCCAATTGTTCCTGAAACGTGGGTTCCATGGCGATTATCATCCATAGGGTCGGTATCATTATTGATAGTGTCAATCCCGTAGATGTCATCAATATATCCATTTCCATCATCATCCACTCCAGGGCTGCCATTTAGCTCTGCAAGATTCTTCCACATATTTCCAGCTAAGTCCTGATGATTATAGTCCACTCCAGTATCAATCACTGCTACAATTACATTACT
Source organism: Thermodesulfovibrionales bacterium (assembly GCA_022013235.1). GTDB lineage: Bacteria > Nitrospirota > Thermodesulfovibrionia > Thermodesulfovibrionales > SM23-35 > JAKLQR01. The sequence goes on from JAKLQR010000180.1 coordinate 1,959, forward strand.
GCTTCCGGTAGTTATCTGCCATGCCTCAGGGGCATCAATATCTGCGTCAATGGTTCCTCCTGTCTGTCCTGTATTATGGAGACCCCAGAGATTATTAAAACTTGGATCATTAGGGAAAACGTCTAAGGCATAGAGCATATAGTTTGGTTCTGCATACTCAACATTTGGATCTTTCTTGTAAAGCTCTATGGCTTCTTTTACGTTCATGTCTTCTTGAAGTTCCACAAGATAAATTCCAGTCTTCTTGAAATGTTTTTTAACCTTTGTTTTCGCACTCTCATGGGAAACAGAAACAGCCTGTATGTGTACTCCGGGTTTAAACTTAACTAATAACTCGCCTTCCTTGTATTCCGGTTCATGCTGTGCAAATAAAGGCGGGATATATAAAAGAAGGCATACCACACATATTAAAAATAGCTTTCCATATCTACTCATCTTTATCCCCTTTCCCTATGTCAAAATAGCCCAATGATATTCTATTAAAGCAACGTTTTGCACAATATTAAGCTTTTGCTATATTTAAAGTCAACGATCAGGGTAAAAAATGTGGTCGAGGAGTAAAGTAGTTGCGACACTGCAGGGTGTAAAATTTATCAAATCAATTCTGAACAAAAATCAGGAGGTTTTCAATTATTGTATCCAGTCTTGATCTATTGCCTGATGATATTACTAACTATTTCATCTTTTCGATTCTGTCGAGTATTTCAACAATCTTATCAGTCATGATTTTTATCGCCTTTTTCCCTTTTTCCGCAGTTGCCTTTTTCGGATTTCCCCATACACCACCGGGCCAGTATTTAACTTTATCCTTCACGGTGAAAGGTTTGGGAATTTGAGGATATTCTTCATTAGCCCTTCCTTTTACGAGTTCAGGAGATAAATAGAGCATTATCGATGCTTCCAGTTCGCCTGCATGAGAGTCATTCGGTGTTTCGGCGATTTCCGACAGTTCCTTCCATAAAACATCATAGGGAGATAGAACTGCCATCTTTATATCTTTGAGTTTTTCTACAAGTATTTCGGCAGTCTCTTTCAAGGCTGACATATGAAGGCTGCCTCCGTGACCTGAAATAAGCAAAAAATTCTTCAATCCCTTTTTATGGGCTTCTGTAACAAGATCACTTGAAAACCGTCTGAGTGTTTCCGGACTGATGCTCAGAGTCCCGGGATGATCCTTTGTCGTGGTGCATACAGCACCGGTGCGAAAAAAAATTTCCTTTTCCTTGCTGCCAACTTGAGCGCCTCCTGAATAATAAAAGAATCGGTATGCAGGGGCAAGTGACTTCCATGCTCCTCTATCGTGCCGAATGGAAATATGATAGTCTTTGTCAGTTTGAGGTATTTCTTAAATTCCTTCATGGTTATGTGTTCCAGGAAATACATAGATTCCTCCTTATAATTTTATTTACATTTTACAAGGATATGCATCTCAAATTAAACACTGAATTGATATAATAAAAAACCAGGAATGAAAAGATTGTGAAGGAGGTATATATGTCCCAGGTATTTTTTGCATCTGCACGGGCAAAAAAATGGAAGTACGATGACAGTATGCCCGGCAAGCTCGAACGGCTTCTCAAAGAATTCAATCTTTCGAAGTATTGCGGACCGCAGGAGTGGGTCGCAATAAAGACCCATCTGGGTTCTGAAGGGGCGCACAGGATCATACGACCGGTTTTCTTAAGAAAGGTAGTGGAAGCCCTCAGGACATGCGGGGCAAAACCCTTTGTGACTGATACAGTAAGAATCAAAGGGCTTGATTACCTCGACGTTGCGAACCAGAACGGCCTCAATCATCTTTCTGTAGGGGCTCCGGTTATTCTGGCTGACGGACTCTACGGGAACGATAATATTATGGTGAAGGGAATCGACATCCTGAATGAAATTGCCATCGCAAGCGTCATCTACGATGTGCCTGCCATGGTTGTCTGCTCACATATAAAGGGTCATATCCAGTCAGGATACGCGGGCGCAATAAAAAATATCGCCATGGGGGGGGTAAGTTCCCGGCACCGGGAATGCGGATGGAAATGCGGCAGAGGCGCCATGCACACTCTCGGCGAAGGGATGCTTTCATGGGACAAAGAGAAATGCGAACTCTGTTATCAGTGCATGGAGATCTGCCCGCTCGACGCAATAAAATTTGTCGATGATCAACTCGAATGGGACACCAATAAATGCTGGAGGTGCGGCAGATGTGAACGCGTCTGTCAGTCAAAGGGGCTCTCACTCCCGGGTAATGAACAGCGGTTTATGCGTTCTCTTGCCGAGGCTGCAAAGCTGGTTCTTGACACATTTAAACCTCAGAAGGTCATTTACCTCAATTTCCTTACGGAAATACAACCTGAGTGCGATTGTATGCCGGTGGCTGATGTTCCTGTGATACAGGACCAGGGGATTCTCATGTCGGACGATATCGTATCAATCGAACAGGCAAGCGTTGATCTGCTTTTGAAGGCCCCTCCGCTCCCTCAGTCTTTTGCAGACGAAAAACAGATAGTACCGGGTGACGATATCCTTTTCAAGCTCAGCGAAAGGGACTACCATCTCCAATTTGAGGCAGCGGAAAGTCTTGGGCTGGGCACAAGAAGCTATGAACTCATTGAAATTTAATGGAAATTAGCATTTGCTTTTCATGTAAAATTAAATACTGCTGCCCGTGGGAGTTGGACAGCAGTATTAGGGGAGATAACGAGGCATTTAAAAAAATTTACCATTCCCTGACATCGTTTGTCAAGAAAAAAACTAAGTAATTTTACGTACGATAATCTGCGTTCACTTTTATATATTCTTCGGTCAGATCACAGGTCAGAACCTTTGCGCTCTTTTTCCCACTGTTCAGGTCGATAACTATTTGAATTTTCTTATTTTTCAAGGCTTCGCCTGCCTCCTTGTCCCTGCCATTGCTCACCCCTTTTGATGCGACTTTTACCTTCCCGATCCGTATGTCGATTTTCTCTTCCCGAATCGGTACACCGGAGTATCCAAGGGCTGCCATAATTCGTCCCCAGTTTGCATCATTCCCGTACAGGGCTGTTTTTACAAGGCTGGAATTGGCAACCGAAAACGCCGCCCGTTCCGCTGCTTCTTCGCTCCGTGCCCCTCTCACTTCAATTTCGACGAGCTTGCTCGCACCCTCTCCGTCGCTGGCGATCATTTTTGAGAGTTCATAGGTGACTTCATCGAGCATTTTCGAGAAATCTTTATACGCCCCCGACTTCTCTGTGATCTCGCGGTTCCCGATCATACCGTTCGCCATAAGCAGGGCTGTGTCATTCGTTGACCTGTCACCGTCAATGGTAATTCTGTTGAAAGACCTGTTCACAGAGTTCAGAAGCGCTTTCTGCAATGTCTTCCGGTTAACCGCGATATCAGTCATTAACAAACAGAGCATGGTTGCCATATTCGGCCAGATCATGCCCGCACCCTTGCAGACCCCTGCAATGACGCCCGTCCTTTTCCCGATTCTGACCCTCCTCTGAACAATCTTGGGGAATGTATCGGTTGTCATGATCGCCTGCGCAACGTCGTCAAGGGAATGACGGCCGAGATTTTCTGCCAGTTCAGGGATCTTCAGCCTGATCCTGTCCATCGGCATCGGGGCTCCAATCACCCCTGTGGAACATACATAGACAGAGGAGGGTTTTATTTTGAGGGCGCGGGCGGCAAGAACGGTCATCTCTCCGGCATCCTTCATCCCCTGCCTGCCTGTACAGGCATTTGCGTTGCCGCTGTTCACAATGATCGCCTGTCCTGCAGCCGACCGTATTCTCCTCATGTCAAGCCTGACCGGCGCTGCTTTCACTCTGTTTGTGGTGAATGTTCCGGCAATTTTGGCTTCAACCCGGGAATAAATGAGTGCAAGGTCCTTTCGGCCCGGTTTTTTTATTGCAGCTTCGGCTGTTGAAAAAAGAAATCCCTTTGGTGTCATTTAAGGATAGAGCGCCAGGGTATCCAGGGCTGTTGTTTCCTCAAACCCCAGCATGAGATTCATATTATGCACAGCCTGCCCTGAAGCGCCTTTCACGAGGTTGTCAATGGCGGTTATGACGATCAGGGTGTGTGTCCGCTCGTTCAGCTTTAATCCTATCTCGCAATGGTTCGTACCTCTTACATTCTTGATATTCGGGTATTTCCCATAATCGAGGACCCTTACGAACGGCTCATTTTTATATGCCTTATGATAGGCGTCCACGATCTGCCCCGGAGTCGCCTTCTTCGCAAGCGGAGCATAGACCGTGGAAAGAATGCCCCTGTCCAGAGGCAGGAGATGAGGCGTAAAATTCACCCTGATATCTTTTCCGTAAACCAGTGATAACTCCTGCTCGATTTCGGGAGTATGACGGTGAGTACCCACTGAGTAGGCTCTGAATCCTTCGTTAACCTCGCAGTAGGAGACGGCCACGTCAGCTTTCCTTCCTGCGCCGCTTGTGCCGGATTTCGAATCGATGATTATCGAAGAGACATCGATCATCTTCCCTTTCAGTGCGGGGATTAACGCGAGTATGGCGCCCGTGGGATAACATCCCGGGTTCGCAATAAGTCTGGCCCTCCTGATCCTCTTTCTGTAGAGCTCAGGAAGCCCGTAAACCGCCTTCTTCAGTGTCTGCACAAAGGCATGAGGGATGCCATACCACTTTTCATAGAGTGCCGGGCTTGAAAGCCTGTAATCAGCAGACAGGTCTATAACCTTTTTATTTTTGCTGAAAAAGAAATGGACCGTTTCCTGGGAGGCTCCATGGGGGAGTGCGAGGAAAAACACCTCAGCTTTTTCGAGAAGTTTTCCCCTGTCTAATGGTTCATAGACAAGGTTTTTGTAGTATGCAAGGTGGGGGAAGAGATCCGAAACCTTTTTTCCTGCGGATTTTTCAGAAGTCGCCCCGGTAACGACTACTCCGGGATGATGCGACAGGATACGGAGAAGTTCAATCCCTGTATAGCCACTGCCTCCGCATATGCATACTTTTATCATAGTCACCTGTCACCGGCCATTGGCCTCTCAGCACATAAATGTCAGCCGTTCACTTGCTGACAAGGGTTCACGACTATCGACCGATGACCAATAGCTGCTCTTTTATCTCTTGGAGAACTGGAATCTCTTCCTGGCGCCCTTCTGTCCGTACTTCTTCCTCTCTTTTTCCCTCGGGTCTCTTCTGAGGAAGCCTTCCTTCTTGAGTCTTACGCGAAGGTCGCTGTTCATATCAACAATGGCGCGGGAAATGCCGTGTTTTACTGCACCGGCCTGACCGGAGAGGCCCCCGCCTTCGACTGTGGCGGTAATATCATATTTCCCCGTAATCCCGGCAAGCTCGATAGGCTGCCGGATCACCATCCGGAGCGTCTCACGCGAGAAATAATCATCAGCCGGTTTCTTGTTGACGATGATCTGGCCGTTTCCCGGCGTGAGGGTAACCCTTGCGACTGCGGTCTTGCGTCTTCCTGTTGCGTTATACTGAATTTCTGCCATGTATAACTCCTTATTTTTATACTGTCAATATTTCCGGTTTCTGTGCTTCATGGGGATGTTCCGGTCCCCGGTAAACCTTCAGTTTTTTTATCATTGCCCTTCCAAGCCTTCCCTTGGGAAGCATGCCCCATACTGCGTCCGCGAGAATCGTTTCCGGAGCTTTATTCATACGCTCCCGTGCCGTCTCTGACTTAATGCCTCCCGGATATCCTGAATGCCGGTAATAAACCTTGTTGTCCAGTTTCCTGCCTGTGAGTTTTACTTTCTCTGCATTGACAACAACAATAAAATCACCGGTATCCGTGTTCGGGGTGAATATCGGCTTGTTCTTTCCCCTGAGGCAATTGGCAATCTTGACCGCAAGCCTTCCCAGCACAGCATTATTGGCATCTACAAGATACCACTTCCGTTCGACGTCGCCTTTTTTCGCAAAAACTGTCCTCATCACGCCACCTTCCTGAATTATTATTAAGACTATTAAGATAATAAAAACTATAGGTAAATGTCAACTCGAGTCATCAAACCTGCCCCTGTCTGAAGAACATCCGGGACAAGTCAACCCCTATGGAGCCGGCGGCAGCCTTCCAGCGTTCATTCACCGGCGTATCAAAGAGTATAGTGTTGTCCAGGGGAGCAATGAGCCAGCTGTCTGTCATGAGTTCGTATTCGAGTTGTCCGGGCGACCATCCTGCAAAGCCAAGGGTGAAGAGGTATTTCTTCGGTCCCTTGCCCATTGAGATATCAACCAGGATTTCCTTTGATGTCGTAAGCGAGAGGGTATCGTTTATCTTGATTGAGGGGTAGTACGAATCAGGGGGAGTATAGAGGATATACCCCTGTTCCGGTTTTACAGGACCACCGTAATACACTGGCAGGTCGATAATATAGTCTTTAATATCAAGTCCTTTCTGGAGAGGAACAAAACTGCTCAGCAGAATGCGGTTTATCACAAGACCGAAGGCCCCATCCTGCGTGTGGTCGCAGATAAGCACTACCGAACGCTCGAAGTTCGGGTCCTTCAGCGCCGGCACCGCGATCAGGAACATCCCTGACAGGTTTTTGATATCAACATCTGTCATACATTCCGTCCTGTCGCAAGATCACCAGTTGCAGTCCTCTCTTTGCATTTCACGACCGAATCCCTGGCAAGTGTATCACATCGTTCATTTTCCGCATGATTACTGTGGCCTCTTATCCATTCCCACTGAATCTCGTGGGAACAGGAAAGCTGAAACAAACGCTCCCAGAGGTCCCTGTTAAGGACCTTCTGTTTCTGGCTGTTCTTCCAGTTATTCCTTATCCAGGCATGGATCCAGACTGTTATTCCCTGCACCACATAATTGGAATCCGTCATGACCTTCACCCTGCAGGGTTTTTTTAATGCTTCAAGGGCAGTGATAACCGCGGTGAGCTCCATCCGGTTGTTTGTGGTTTCAGGGTCACAACCTGTCAACTCCTTTTCCCTGTCACCGCACCGGAGGATCACCCCGTATCCTCCCACCCCGGGATTCCCGCTGCACGCACCATCGGTAAAAATCTCCACAAAAGGCTTGCTGTCATTTTTCATCGAAGGCTTATTCTTCTCATTTACTCTCTATACACTATAGTAAGATAGTTGCTTTCAGTCAATCATGTCAATCATATGCTACAATACAATCCGATGGGGATATCGGTCATTATTCCGCGGATAAACACCGAGATACATGAAAAAAACCTTTTGCCGCCTTGCCTCTCCCGGAACTTCACGCGCGCTGAGACAACCGCAAAGGAGACATAGACGGTGATGAACGGGATGATCCAGAAACTGTTGCGTGTATCCTCGCTCATGCTTATCGATCTCCTTGCCTTTTATACGTCTCTCTCTCTTGCATGGGAGCTAAGGGCTGACGTCCTCCCTGCTTTTTTTTCTCACCTGCCCCCATTCCATTTCTCCTATGCCGATTTCGCTTCATTATGGTGGATACCCGCAACATTCATACTCTTCATCTTCTATGAGGACCTTTATGACAACAACCTGCCGTTCTGGGATGAGACAAGGGACATAGCAAAATCCGTATCCCTCGCGAGTATCACCCTGATGGCCATCGTGACGCTCGGGAAAATGGGCGACGTTGTATCCCGTATCGTTCTGCTCGGACTCTGGTTCTCGTCTCTCTTCTTCCTGCCGCTCTTCCGGTTCTGGGGGAAAAAAATCCTTTATAAAACCGGGATCAGGAGAGAGAAAATACTCATTCTCGGCGCAGGGAACGCAGGCAGGCTTGTCATCGAAGGTCTCTTGAAGGAGAAACACATAGGGTACGATGTCGTTGGGTTTCTCGATGATGATGAGCAGAAAAGAGGGACTGTAATTCTCGGGAGGAAAGTATTCGGCAGGGTTTCCGATTTCCGTAAGGTTATGGAAGAGCAGCAGGTAAAGACCGTAATCATCGCAATCCCTTCACTGCCTCCGGAACAACTCTCGACTCTCACGGCGAAAGTCCAGAATAGTGCAGTCAATACGATGATTATCCCCGCTCTGAAGGGCATCGCAATCCTGAATACCGACCTCACACACCTTTTCAGCGAGGAGCTCTTCCTGATGAATATCAGGAACAACCTCAAGTCTGCAGCAAACCGCCTCATTAAAAGGCTTTTTGATATTTCTCTCTGTGTCGTTTCCCTCCCGCTCCTGCTTCCCGTTACGGCGATTATCGGGTTGATAATACGTCTGGAGACGCCGGGGCAGGCTCTATACTCCCATGACAGGATCGGCCGGAACGGACGGATCTTCCGCTGTTATAAATTCAGGACTATGCACCGTGATGCAGAGGAGAAACTGAAAGAACTGCTGGACCGGAACGAGGAGATCAGGGTTGAGTGGGAACACACATGGAAATTGAAGGATGACCCGCGTATCACAAAGGTCGGGCGTTTTCTCCGAACGACTTCACTTGATGAACTCCCGCAGATATTCAATGTCCTGAAAGGCGAGATGAGCCTTGTGGGACCACGGCCGTATCTTCCGCGGGAAAAGGAAGACCTCCAGGAAAATATGCAGGTAATCTGCAGCGCAAAACCCGGGATAACCGGTCTCTGGCAGGTTTCCGGCAGGAGCAATACCAGCTATAAGCACCGGTTGAAACTTGACGCCTGGTACGTCATGAACTGGTCATTATGGCTCGATATCGTCATTCTTTTTAAAACGGTGAAGGTGGTGCTCAAAGCTGAAGGCGCATACTGAGAAACGCTTGTGATATACTAAAAAATCATATGCGAGGGCATAAGAAATGATTAAAGATATTCCTTATTTGAATGCAGAAGACCTTCCGAAGGTCCCCTTTGTTATTAATGGCATATCCTCCCGGTTCATCCGTGAGAATAAGATCATCCCCCTCGAGATGAAAAACAATATCCTGAAGGTCATCATGGCCGATCCGGAAGATTCCGCCACCGTTGACGCCCTGAAAGTCGCCACCTCGGCGGATGTTGCAGTATTTGCCTGCGACAACAACGCGCTTGAGGAATACCTCTCCCGTTTCTATGAGCAGGAAACGCAGAACATCAACAGGATTATTGAAGATCTGGGTGAAAAAGGCATAGAGTTTTTAAAAGAAGAGGAAGAGGATATCGGGCATCTCAAGGACCTTGCGGCAGAAGCGCCTATTATCAGACTGGTAAACATGTTTATAACCCGCGCAATCGAGGGCAGGGCGAGTGACATTCATATCGAACCGTTCGAGGATGAGCTGAAAGTCCGGTACCGCATCGATGGTGTCCTGAACGACATCGAATCAACACCCAAACGACTTCAGGCAGCGGTTGTCTCCAGGATCAAGATCATGGCGAAATTAAATATCGCTGAGAGGAGACTGCCCCAGGACGGACGCATACGGCTGAAAGTCAGCAAAAGGGAGATTGACCTGAGGGTCTCAACTATCCCTACCCTGCATGGAGAGAGCGTGGTTATGCGCATACTCCACAAAGAAGGGATCGTAATAGACCTTAATCTCCTGGGATTTCCTCCCAAAACATTGCAGGATTTTAACCAGCTTATCACTAAACCGAATGGCATCCTCCTTGTCACCGGCCCGACCGGAAGCGGAAAGACCACAACACTGTACGGCGCGCTCGACAAAATCAATTCGCCGGACAAGAAAATCATCACAGTCGAAGACCCGGTGGAATACCAGTTAAAGGGCGTAAACCAGATCCAGATGAAACCACAGATCGGTCTTAACTTTGCGAATACCCTGAGACATATCGTACGACAGGACCCTGACATTATCATGATCGGCGAGATCAGAGACCTGGAAACTGCGGAGATTGCCATTCAATCCGCCCTGACCGGACATCTTGTCTTTTCGACTTTGCACACGAATGATGCGCCAAGCGCAATCACGAGACTCCTCGATATGGGGGTTGAGAATTTTCTTCTCTCGTCAACAGTAC
>JAKLQR010000181.1 GCA_022013235.1 Thermodesulfovibrionales bacterium
CCATAGCCGCAGGTATTGGTGAAGTTTTCAATGGAAAGCGTAGAGTGAGCGCAGTATCTTTCTGATGGCGGAGTTCATTCAGAAAAACGACCTCATTGTCCTTACGGCATACGATAAGAGTCTCAGCTGTCTTCGATGGAGTTGGCCACGACTGAATCATGGGGAAAAGATATTTTTCAGGATCGATACGCAGGAGCATAACTCCCAGCGCGTGCGCTCCGGTCTCTTTCCCAGTAACTACAGGAACAAACAGATCGATATGAATATCTTTCCCGTCCTGCCTAATATGGAGATTGGAAAGAATTATCCGTTTTTTAGTCAATGCCTCGAATGCCAGCTTCAGGGCATACTGACCAATCTCTTTCCTGTTATCCGGAACTAATACAATCTGTCTGCCTTTGGTATCCAGAAGAAAGATATGTTGATAGTGGTAATATTCTATGAACGAGCGCATCAATGAGCGAAACGCCTGTGTCGACGCAGCATTGTTATTCTCCAGTATCCTTTGAATGCCTTCCGCAAGAAAGCGATTATGCATAAGGAGTGTCGCATCCCCTATGCGCTCCTGCCTCCAGTCCGCTATCTGATTGACTTTGAGGTCTGCTACAGTAGACAGACGTTCCTCTACTTCACGTTGTATTTGCTGGCTCTCTCCACGGTAATAAAGAGACCCTGCTGCGGCAATGCCCGCCGCCAAAAGGAGGAATATGAAAAGAAGAGAGAAGGGGAATTTTTGTTTTGTGATTTCAGACGGCATTATAATACTCTCATAATTCCCCCTATCCCCTCTTTGCAAATCCCGAAAGCTTTCGGGACCTTTGTCAAAGGGAGGACGGGAAGGATTTTATCAATAATGCATTCATGATGATCTCTTTTCATAATATCCTTTTCTAATCAATCCATCATCCTCTGAATGGTGGGGATCAGTTCGTTATACATGCTGTTTTTTGAGATGAACGCGCTCGCTCCGGCTTCGATGGCGCCCGCCTGAAAGGCCGGGACGTCATAGATAGTCAACATGATAACTTTGGTATCGGGAAGTATTTTCTTGATCTGTTTTGTTGCCTCTATCCCATTGATGCCCGGCAGTTTAATATCCATCACAATCAAGTCCGGTTTCGTATGCTTGCAGAGTTCAACGGCTGCTTCTCCTGTGCTGGTGTCAATGAAGTGAGTATCCTCAAAGGTGCTGCTGAGCCATTTTCTCATTGATTGCCGCATGCCTTCATGGTCCTCGACAATCAATATGGTGCAGTGTCTTTTCTGTTCAGGAGCAATTGCATTCATAAGAACCTCTATTTTCGCGGCGTTCCATCCCTGTCTGTTGTCTTACGGACTGGTATTCGGTTTTGTCAATACACAGGATCAGGGATTTGTTTTTGCGCGATGAGCAGTAAGCCATAAATCCTCCTCCCCCGGAATTGAGGATTACAAAAACTTCTTTTCAAAAAGGCTTTTTCTTTTATTATCGGACAATTATCAGAGTACAGTAATCAGGAAATCCCTGAGGAAAGGCTTCGAAAAACCTGAGAAGGAGTATTCAGCTGCTAGCTCATAGCTGATAGCTGTTTGAATTAAAGCGTCGTTAATCCTTCTTTGATGGCATATTTGGTGAGTTTTGCGATGCTGTGGATATCAAGTTTCTCCATAATCTGCTGACGGTATGTCTCAATCGTTTTAACACTGACGCTCAGTGCGGCGGCAATGTCTTTTGTTGTCTTCCCCTCTGCAATAAGCTGGAGCACTTCCCGCTCTCTGGCTGTGAGGAGAGAAAAGACAGAAAGTGTTTCCTTCGAAAGCATGTGCCGGTAATCATTGAGCATAATATCGGTTATCGCCGGACTCAGATAGGAACGATTCGACCTAACTGTCCGGATTGCAATTGCCAATTCTTCAAAGGCACAGTCTTTGAGCAGGTAGCCGGATGCTCCGGCATTCAGCATCTCGATCACAAAACGATTGTCCGAGTGGATAGAAAGGGCGATGACTTTGACCCGGGAGTCCTGGCTGATGACCTGCCGTGCAGCCTCTATCCCGTTCATGTCGGGCATACTGATGTCCATAATCACAATGTCGGGTGAAAGTTCCTGCGAAAGTTTCACCGTTGTCCTTCCATCATCGGCTTCGCCGATTACGGCGATGTCACTCTGCTTTTCGAGGAGAGCCCGGATACCTTCACGTATGATCTTATGGTCGTCTGCAAGAAGAATTCTTATGCTCATTTGTTTATTATCAAAAGAATATTGTTTTCAATAAGATTAATATATAAATTCATGTATTCACAATACCCCTCTCTTGAATTCTTTATTCTTTCAACGGCGCAACCATGGTCACTGTTGTCCCCTCCCCCGGTTTCGAGGCAATTTCCAGTTTTCCTCCCAGCCTTTCAAGCCGCTCTCTTGTGCTGAACAGACCGAAGCTCGAGGCTTTCATGATTTGATAATCCATATCAGATGCATCGAACCCTATACCGTCGTCAGCGACTGTAACTTGAATATCATTGTCCTGCCTTCGTATCGAAAGGGTTGCATTCCTGGCTTTCGCATGTTTTGCAATATTCACGATCAATTCCCGCAATGAAAGGTACAAAAGGACCTTTGTGTTATCCGGTAACGGCTTTGGCTGCCTGTCGTCCTGAAAATGGAACATAATATTATACCTCTTCAATAGCTGCTCTCCTAACCAATCCGCCGCAGCCTCGAACCCGAGTTCATACAGAATGGGAGGGCTGAGTTCGAATGTGAGGGAACGGGTAGATTCAACCGACTTTTCGATGAGCTGACGCAGTTCCTTCAACCGGCCCTGTAAGTCCCTGTCATATACTGAGCTTTCGAGTTCCGAAAGCATAATTTTTGCCAGAGCGAGATTCTGTCCGGTGAAGTCGTGCAGTTCATTCGCAAAACGGCGCCGTTCTTCTTCGTCGATGAGGGCAATCTGCGAGGCAAGGGCGCTGAGCCGTGCCTGATATTGCCGGAGGATTTCCTCAGCTTTTGTGCGTTCAGAGATATCCCTGACGGCACTTATTATCATCTGTTTTTCTTTCATGATGAACGTTCCCGCTGAAATCTCAACAGAGAAGACCGTGCCGTCTTTTTTCCTGTGATATCGCAAAGGCACCTTTACTATTTCACCTGAAAGAGTTGACCTGAAGGTTTTTTCGGACTCCTCCGGTTCTGCCGAGATGTCCTGAAGCCGCATATTCAGGAACTCTTCAAAGGGATACCCATACAGTGTTACGGCAGCATTGTTCACATGTACGAATTTTCTCGTTTCTCCGTCCAGAACCATGATCGCGTCCGATTCGGCTTCGAACAACATGCGATACTTCTCCTCGCTTTCCCTCAGTTGTCCCTCGATCTGTTCCCGTTCTTCGATTTCTCTCATGAGATCCTCAGAAAGGTTCAGCATGGCATTTTGCCGTAAAAGGATTTGATCGTATGCCTTTTTCAAAGAATATTCTGCTTTTTTCCTCTCTGAAATGTTAGCAATAATTCCTATTAATCCGGCCGTATTTCCCGCCGTATCGGTGAAGGTTCCTTTATTGAATAGTAAGTCCCTGATTTTTCCGTTCTTATCGGAAAGTTTCCATTCGTATGTCTGTATGCCGGGATTCCGGAATAATTCTTTATCCTGCTCAGAAAACTTGTCTGCTATCGCCTTTGGTTCCATGTCATAAACTGTTTTCCCGATTATGTTCTTCCTTTCCATGCCGGTAAACTGTTCAAACGCCTCATTGCATCCAAGATATTTTCCCTCCAGGTCCTTGTAGAAAACAGGATTGGGGAGTGTGTTCAATAACCTCTCCAGGAATGCAAATTGTTCCTTGAATTTCTCTTTAGTCTTCTTCTGCTCGGTGATATCTTTCATAAGAGCCAGCACATGAACGCTGCCCTTCTCTGTCCTGATTACCGAAGTCGAGATGGTTACGGTTCTCTTTTCTCCGTCCTTCCGGGTTATCTCCCAGGGCTCATTCCTGAGGTTGACTCCTTCCCTCATGCGGTCCATTCTCCCAATAGCTTTTCCCTGCAGCTCAGGGTCAGGATATACTGTCTGATACCACCCTGATCTGTTGATCTCATCCATTGTATATCCGGTAATATCCTGCATGTGATTATTCCATATGGTGAACTTTACATGCGGATATTCGGGGATGTTGTGACAGATGCATATCCCCTCTGCTGCATGCTCTATGATTAAGGCATTCAATTGAGCTGATTCATCACAGAACTCTTCCGGGTTCATCGGGTTTTTTGGCCCGTGGTGCTTGTTGGAATTTTTTCTTTTACTCATTTTCATTGTCCCTTGAAAACCTGC
>JAKLQR010000182.1 GCA_022013235.1 Thermodesulfovibrionales bacterium
ATTCCCCGATCAAGTCGGGGAATGACAGAATTTGCAAAACATACATATTTTTATACAGGCTCAAATGCCTCGGTTAAAGCTATAGGAGCAGAGACACCATAATTTCTGCTTTATCCTTGTATCAATATTATTCACCAGAACAAAGGGAAAAACAACCCCTGAATTGCTGATATCACCATATACACCCGGAGTTTCTTAAGCGACTATCCTTCCGTCCTTTAATTGAATAACCTTCTGCGTCCTGTTCGCCAGTTCTAGATTATGGGTTACCAGGATAATCGTATGCCCTTCGCCGTTGAGTTCTTCAAGGAGTTTGAATATCTCCTCCCCGGTCTCTGTATCGAGGTTTCCGGTCGGTTCATCGGCAAGGATTATAGGGGGGCTGTTCACGATAGCCCTGGCAACAGCTACCCTCTGCTGTTCACCGCCGGAGAGTTGGGAAGGCAGTCTGGAAGACTTGTGGTCAAGTCCGACCTTTCTCAGCGCGCCTTCGGCAAGCGTATCCATTTTCTTTTTCCCTGTCACGCAGAGGGGGAGCATTACATTTTCTCCTGCCGTGAGGTAGGGGATAAGATGGAACTGCTGAAACACGAACCCTATATATTCCCGCCTGTAATCTGCGAGTTTTTCATTGGAAAGTTCGTATACCGGGACTGCATCGACCTTCACTTCCCCTGCTGAAGGAGGGGTAATACCTCCGATAAGGGAAAGGAGCGTGCTCTTGCCGGACCCTGACTGGCCGACGATCGATACGAATGCGCCTTTTGCGATACTCACCGTCACATCTTTCAGCGCCTCAAACGAAGACCCGTTGCTTCTGAAAACTTTTTCTGCCGATTTGATCTCGATCATGCCCTGTTATCCTTTTTTATATATATCTGAGAGCCTCAAGAGGCTCCAGTCTGGAAGCCTTCACTGCCGGATATACACTGCTCATCATTCCGGTACAGACCGCAATGCCTGCTGCAAGGGCCAGCAGAACAGGGTCAAAGTGAAAGCCATGAACCCCGGTCATCTTCGGGAGGAGCAATGAAACCGAAATACTTCCGATTACCCATCCCGCTATCCCCGAGAGGACACTCACAAGGAATGCCTCGATAAGTATTATCTGGACGATATGCCATTGCCTGAACCCGATCGCCCGGAGGATTCCTATCTCTTTCGTCCTTTCATTCACTGAGGAGAGCATGGAAATAAGGACAATGAGCGCACCAATGATAATGATAACTACCGATATGGCTGTAGAAAATTTCACGAGCTGATCAACCGTCTGCATCCGTAAGGCCACCGCCTGCCGCACCGGTGAAACGCGGGCGTAGGGCAGCTTCTCGCTTATCTGTGCAACGATGTCGTCTATAGGACATGCGGAGCACAGGGCGCTCACCTCGATCATGCTCAGCCCGGTCCCCTTTCCGAGCAGCCGCTGCGCGGTTTCAAGAGGCAAAAAAACCGAAAAATCGTCCTGGGACGCGTTCTCGTGCAGCACTCCTGCCACTTTGAAGTCCTGACCGCCAAGGGTGAGGACACTTCCCGGAGAAAGGTTCATATTTTTTGCGATCAAGGCGCCGAGCAGGATATCGTTCTTGTCCTCAGGGGTTTTCCCGCTCCACTCCCACCATTTTTTCAGCATAATCTCCGAGGGAAAATCAACACCAACGATCAGGTAGCTCCTGCCGGTGGATTTATATGTCCCGATAATCTTAGGGGCAACAGCGCTGATGTTTTCGCTGTTCTTGATTTGTCTGATCAGGACCGCATCCGAATTACTCAGTTCCTCTATATCGTATGAGGTATCCGTAACATGGAGCCCCCCGTAATTAAGGCTCAACCCCTCAGACTTCGGAGAGACGATAATATTCGCCCCATACTCGTCCAGCTTTTTCTCTACGTCCGCTTTCATTTTTGAGGTAATCCCGATCATGGCGATAACAACCGCAATCCCGATCGAGAGACCAAGGGAGAGAAGGATCATCTTCCCTTTTCGCCGCTTAAGATTTCCCAGTGAAATGTGGTAGAGCCTCATGAGAAGTAGGTCTCCCCTTTCAGGATATCCTGGACCTTGATGATCAGGGTGCTGGCTGAAACAGTCTTTTCGAGCGGCGCGGGATTGCATCCACCTTTCAGAACATTGATTTTTGTGGAAGGGAACTTGTTCCTGCAGTTATTGCAGATCATAAAGTCTCCTTCCTGACTATATCCTTTTTTCTCCTTATAGCAGACATCACAGGCATCGAAGGCTGCCCTTATGATGCCGTCAGAACTTTTCAGGACAAAAAATCTGATGTCCCTGCCGCGGACCGTATAGTGGAAGTAATGGGCAGCACCGTCATTCACCTGTGCGAGCGGAATCTTCACAACACCGCCGGATGCCTGAACCGCCTGTGACGCCTCAAAAGAGTTTTTCCCGCCGAACGCAAAGGCTGAAACCATAATCCCGACTATTATCGCGCTGAAAATCAGACCCGCAAGGGTCGCTTTCAGGCCAACGCCTCTTCTCATAACATTTTCTTTGCTCTTCCCTCTGCAGCAACATTGATAAGACATAAGGTAACCTCCTAATAGATTGGTCTGATTCTTCCCGTATGCCGGTCAAGGATCACTCTCTCGACCAAAGTTCCTTCTCTGTAAACATTTGCTTCGAGAAATCGCCCGAACTGCCTGACAACCGTCACCTGAAGCCCTTTCCGGGAATAGTATGTTTCAAGATTGTGAAGCGCCTGGGTATAGGTGAGGGGCTTATGACAATATCCGTAGGTATCGCATGCAGGACAGACCGCACCAAACGGGGTTGTTTGTTCTTCTCCTGCATATACATACGGCACAGAAGTTACGATGGACAGGGCGCATAGAATGAGAATCAGTATATTCATGCTTCAAGATAACATCCAATCGTGAAGGAATTATGAAGGGGTTGAGATTATTTGAATCTTAACAGGGTAGTCTTACTCAGGACAACGGGAGGAAAATGGTGAAGCGTGATCCTTCACCGGGCTTACTCTCCACCGATATTTCACCGTGCATTACCGTCACCAGTTCTTTCACGATTGCAAGCCCGAGGCCCAGCCCACCGTCGTCTGCTTTCTCCACCCGGTAAAACCGGTTGAATATCAGGGGGATATTCTCTTCCGGTATCCCTTTCCCGGTATCCCGTATCTCAATAAAAAACCTGGCCTTTTCTTTTCCATAAAAAATCGATACCCCGCCTTTTGAGGTAAATTTCAATGCATTCGAGAGGAGGTTCCTGATGATAATCTCGAGTTTTTCCGCGTCGGCAGTAACAGACAGGTCCTTGTCATCAAGGACTTCGATGCTGAGGTTTTTCCCGTCAAAAAGAGGGCGCAGCTCATGAGCGATCCCTATCAGGAATTCCCTGAGGTTAAGCTCTGTCTCTTCCAGCCGGCTGAAAAAACTCGCCTCTGCGGTCGTAACGTCCTCGATCCCTTTTACAAGCCTCACTAATTTCCCTATCTCGCTGCTGATATTTTCGAGGCCCTGCTCCCTGTCGGTGACTACCCCGTCCGCGATAGCTTCAGCCTGTGTTTTTATGATAGTCAGGGGCGTCCGGAGTTCATGTGCGATGTTGGACATGAGCTGCTTTCTCAGTTGCTCCTCCTTCTGCAGTGATTCCGCCATGCTGTTAAACACCACGGAGAGTTTCCCCACCTCGTCAGACGTCCTTGCGACGGTCCTCGCACTGAAATCACCCTGGGTGATCTTCTCCGCAGCCATCCTGAGCTCTGTTACGGGTTTTGAGAGGTACTGGCTGAGGAACAAAGCGATGATCAGAGAACCTATTCCGGCTATCAGGAAAGAGATCAGGAGAAAGCTCCTTGTCCTCTTTTTGAACACCCGCTCTTTTTCTGCGATCTCTTTTTTCTGGAACGGCCTCGACGAAAGCATCCCGATTATCTCGCCCTGATGGTAAAGAGGATATTCCTGGAATACCCCAGTGGTCTTCTCTACATGAAAAAGCCCTTCCATTCGTTTTTTCATCACCGGTGAGAGCGATTCCATGATCTGAGGTGATGAGGTAATCTCATGTCCGTCAGCATTGAGAATCCTGATATCGAGGCCCATCATCATGGCCCAGTGGACGGTCTCAGACAATACCGCATCATTCCATTGACCGTTTTCGTACCCGCTTTCCGCTGACGCCGTTATCCAGTATACCTGGTCCTCTTTCACCCCGCTGATATAATTTTCGAAATCCCTCATGATGAACCATTCGAACAGGAAGTTCGAAAGAAGCGCGGTGAATATGACTACCAGGAACGCGAGGAATATTTTCGTCTTCATGCCGGCCTTCTTTTGCAGCTCTCCATGCGGCTTTATTATAGCACTAACCTTGCCTGGTTTCCCCCGATACAATATGGTTTCAAACCAAGATTATTGTTGCCGTGACAGGACATAATATTATCGCTCATTCTCGGCCCGAAAGCATTTGGGACGGGACTCCGAGGTCTCCCGGTAAGAACCGGGATAAATCCGCTCAAACACTATGTCCTGTCAATATCCGACAAAATTCATGAACTACCCCGCAGTAGAACTGCGAGGTATCAAAGATGTCATTCCGGCTTGTCCGGAATCTTTCTTTGCATTCCTGTATTGTCTTA
>JAKLQR010000183.1 GCA_022013235.1 Thermodesulfovibrionales bacterium
GCATCCAGTATCTTTTAGAATCAAGCAGCAACCGTCAATATCCTTAATATGTTATACAGCCAAAACAGTTTTGTGGGAAATTACAACATGACCTCAAACAACATAGCAATCAGAGTAGAAAACCTCAGTAAGATTTACCGCATAGGGATAAAACAGGAAATGCGGGATAGTTTTGCCAGTACCATGTTTAGCTTCATCAAGAGTCCCTGGAAAAATTATCGCAAGTATCGTTCTCTTTACAAGTTTGATGATATTCGACTGGATCAGATCCAGAAATCAAAGGACCTTCCTTCCGACATCATCCTGTCTGTTAATGATGTTTCTTTTTCAGTTAGGCAAGGGGAGGTACTGGGAATTATCGGGAAAATGGTGCAGGCAAATCGACACTCCTCAAGATTCTATGCAGAATCACAGATCCGACCACCGGGTTTGCAGAAATCCGTGGCAGGGTTTCCAGTCTTTTGGAAGTCGGCACCGGTTTTCACCCGGAACTTACGGGAAGAGAAAATACTTACCTTAATGGTACCATCCTGGGTATGTCCAAAAAAGAGGTCGACCGCAAATTTGACGAGATCGTAGATTTTTCGGGCGTGGAAAAATTCATTGATACACCGGTGAAGCGTTATTCCAGTGGCATGATGGTACGCCTTGCTTTTTCGGTGGCGGCCCATCTCGAGCCTGAAATCCTGATAGTAGACGAGGTCTTGGCCGTTGGGGATGCGGATTTTCAAAAAAAATGTTTGGATAAAATGGAAAATGTAGGGAAACAGGGCCGGACTGTCCTTTTTGTGTCCCACAACATGCCGGCTATAACTCGATTGTGCAGTCGAGCAATTTTGCTCAATCATGGCATGATAATTGATGATGGTCCCTCAGCAAAAGTCGTTAAGAATTATTTAACAACGGATGATGGCGTTCCGGCGGCTCGTGAATGGTCAGATGTTTCGACGGCTCCTACAGGGAAATTTACCAGAATACTTGCTTTCGGTGTAAAAACAGAAAACGGCGAAAGCATTGATACATTAGATATCCGACATCCATTTTGTATCGAAATGCAATGGGAAGTTATTAAATCCGGTCATGCTTTATCAGCGCATTTCAGTTTTATTAATGAAAGTGGTGATCTCGTCTTTGTCACGATTGATTTGGACCATGAATGGAGGGGAAAAATACGTCCCTTAGGAAGATATTGGAGCACTGTGTGGGTGCCGGGAAACTTGCTGGCTGAAGGGTTGTTATATGTTGGTTGCCATGTGTACGATAACACATTAAATGCCGTAGATTGCAGCGAGGAGCCGGCTATATCGTTTCAGATTGTCGACACGTGTGAGGGTGATTCTGCGAGAGGTGACTATGGTCGACATTTTCCTGGTATCGTCCGGCCGTTGCTCAAGTGGACGACAAAATTCACGTCTGCCGATTAGATGATACAAAGTTAAGTCAGAATGGAATAAGTCTAACCTGAATAATTAAATATCGCTGAAAACGAACGTTCATTTATTGATTTTTCAAGGAGAATTTACTGGCAAGGTGCGGAATATTCGGAATCTTACAACATAATTCTAACACGATACCTGGTGAAGATCGATTGAAAGAGACAACCGAATTAGAACATGGAGGAAGTAAATGAAAATTGACAATTTTAAATCAGAGAAGAGAGCAAACAAGAAATGGATTGCAGCGACAGTGCGTTGGGAGGACTGTGATCATGAAGACTACGAAGTCTACTTTGAGACCGATGAAAAGTTTGCTGAAGACTTTGACTCCAACCCACATGCCGCTTTAAGTGCCTATTTAATACCGGCTCTGCGCCACGGGGAGGAAAGAATTTTAATAGATGCCGAGGTCTGCCCCGAGTTCAAAGAGGGTACTAACATCGCAATGAATTGGATGTCTCATTGGTTTTACGGGGGCGACCGAAAGCCTGTGCGAATTGAGGCGAAGACGCGGTCCAAAATACCGACTCCACAAAGGCCTTCGAGGGCCGGCCTCCTTTTCTCAGGCGGGGTTGATTCTATGGCCTCTTTACGTACTAACCGACTCAACTTTCCGCTGGAACACCCGGGCTCAATCAAAGATGGGATTTTCGCATACGGATTTGATGTGAGATTTGAAGAATCCTTTGACGATATGGTTGGTTCGTTATCAGATATAGTTGAGGAGACCGGCATAACCCTCCTTACTTTCTCCTCGAATCTCTTTTCTCATTATTTAAGCCTGGAATTAGACTTACTGATAAATAAGCCTGAGGGCGTGTGGCCTTATCAGTATCAGGGAGGCGCCTTGGCCGGCGCCGCGCATTTATTCACAAAGCGGCTTGATGCGGTCAAGATAGCTTCTACCTTTGACATTGCTAATTTGAGACCGTTTGGTAATCATCCGATGATAGAACCAAATTTTAGCAGTCATGATATGCAGATTAGCCATGACGGAGTTACCTTATCAAGGTTGGATAAAGTGAAGTTGATAGCTGATTGGGACGTAGGACTGCAGAGTATCAGGGTCTGCAACCAACTAAGTCTTTGGGACGGGACGTCGCAGAGTTTCAGGGAACGCAACCCAATTAAGCCTGGAGAGTTAAATTGTGGAAAGTGTACTAAATGTGTAGTTACAATGCTGTCCCTGTTGGTTGCGGGAGCATTGCATAAAGCCTCGACTTTCCCAAGTAACGATATTTCCGCAGATCTAATAAGATCGAGCTTCTACCCGACCGAGCAAAACATTTGCGAATATGTTGATTTAATAGCACCTTTGACCGAAATTGGTCGTGATGATTTGGCGCGTGCTATCGAGCGCGTAGTGGCCATATACCTTGATCGTGAGCCGGGCCTGAAGGGATGGGCCAAGCGATTTGATCGCAAATACTTGAACAACAACCTTGCTGAATTTAAGAGGGCGATTCATAAACATGCAGTCAGGAGTTGAGCAGGTGCGGGTTGAGAACCTTAATGAAAGTTCATAACCTAGGTTAAGCGGTTCAACGTTCAGCGCCGCCTCTGACCGCCGAAGCGGCCAGTTTGATCGAAAAAGAGACTCCAGTGTTGCGGAGTCACATACGAGGGTTCCCTGTTGAAGAGCCCTAAAGAGCTGCATCCTAAGGGGGTTTCGCATTCATAGGGCCAGCAAGGCTGTTGTATCCGTTGGGTGAAAAAGACCCATCCGAGCGTCGTGTTCAAACATAAGCAATGTCAGGATATTGCAGCCTCTGAACCCGGAACTCTGAACCTGGAACTCTGAACCTGGAACCGATCACTTTAGATATAAGCAACTCGTCAAATTCAGAAAAAAATCATATGATAATTGATGCCCGTTCATTACCCGACAATGAGACGATTGAGACGGATATCTGTATTGTCGGCGCCGGGACGGCCGGCATTATTTTAGCCAGGGAATTCATCGGTCAGAAATTTAGTGTCTGTCTTTTGGAAAGCGGAGGTCTCAAACCGGATCGAGAAACCCAGGCACTTTATCAGGGTGAAAATATTGGACACCCTTATTATTCACTTGATTCCGCACGGGCACGCTATTTTGGAGGCACAACGAATCGCTGGCATATTCCGATTGATGATGATTACAGTGGCGTCCGAATGCGACCCCTCGATGCGATCGATTTTGAAAAGCGAGCTTGGGTGCCATTCAGTGGATGGCCATTTGATAAACCACATCTCGATCCGTTCTACGATAGGGCCCAAGAGATTTGCAAAATCACACCTGCCACTTATGATGTCGCCGATTGGGAGAACCCAAAAAAAACTCCCTCTTTCCCTTTTAACGGAGACCGGGTGAAAACAGTGATTTTCAAGTTTGGATCCCGCCACCCTTTCCTTGATAGTTACGCCACAGAGGTTACACAAGCAGTAAATATTACGACCTATCTTTATGCCAATGTCATAGAAATTGAAACGAACGAAACAGCGCGTACTGTAACCCGCTTGCGAGTCGTATGCTTGGAGGGGAATAAATTCTGGGTTAGAGCAAAGCGATTCATCTTGGCCGCCGGCGCTATCGAGATCCCTCGCTTGCTTCTTTCCTCCAACAGAACACAAAATGCCGGGTTGGGAAATCAGTACAATCTTGTCGGAAGGTTTTTTATGGAGCACCCGCACTTCTCGTTGGGCCTCTTTGCGCCTTTGACCCCTGACATATTTAATTTTACTTATCTCTATGACCACATTCATAAGGTGAACGGTGTGCCGATAATAGGTAAGCTTAGCATTTCTGAAGTGGTTCTCCGACAGGAGAAATTGCTTAACCATGTCGTCGAGCTTTCGCCAACAATTGCCTTAAAAACATCACTGAACCAATTTCTGTATCCAAAACTTAATTCAAAGAGCGTAAATTCATATAAGATCCTTCGCTCAGAAATTGCTCTGGGAAAACTGCCGGATGACTTTGGCAGACATTTGCGCAACATTTTCAGTAGTCTTGATGACTTCACCATAACCGTGTGTCGAAATATCAAGAAGCGGGTTCTACGAGCGTTGGACAAACGAAGGATCCGGTTATTTCGAATACACAACATGACTGAACAGGCACCAAATCCGGAAAGCCGTGTGACTCTTGGGTCTGACCGTGACAGTCTTGGGCAAAGGCGTGTGCGATTAGATTGGCGGCTGAGCGGTTTTGACAAGGAAAGCGCTATAAGATCACTGGAGATAATCGATCAAGAACTACACCGTGCAGGTTTGGGCCGGTTATACGTCGAACTCAATGATGAGACCCCTCCTCACCGAATAAACGGTGGCTGGCACCACATGGGAACCACCCGTATGCACACAGATCCAAAAGAAGGTGTTGTTGACGAAAACTGCCAAGTCCATGGTATCCCAAATCTTTATATAGCAGGTCCTTCAGTATTTCCAACCAGCGGCTATGCAAACCCATCACTTACCATTGTCGCCCTTGCCGTGAGATTAGCTGATCATATCAAACGTCTGATGGTGTGATTTACCTTTGGATTGATATATTCAAAGAGGAACAAGCATGACCCGCTGGGGAATGGTTATAGATCTTAGAAAATGCATTGGCTGCGAGACGTGCAAACACGTTTGCGATTATGCGAACCTTGTTCCACCCGGTGCTAATTGGCGACGAGTAGTTTCTTACTCGATGGATAAAGGCCTAGACCTGCAACAATATCTGAGTATGGGATGCATGCATTGCAGCGATCCACCCTGCCTTGAAGTCTGTCCTACCGGTGCTACTTACCGTAGACCAGATGGCATTATTGACATTAACCAGGAACTTTGTATTGGATGTGGCGCCTGTATACTTGCTTGCCCTTATAAGGCCAGGTCAATTAATTACGAAGATAAAATATCATGGAAAGAAAATATTGGACAGGGAACTGACGGGCGGAAGAATTCTGATCGAATCGGGGTTTGCACGAAATGTGATTTTTGCCTATCCCGTTTGGAAGCAGGGTTGAAGAAGGGCTTGAAGCCGGGTTCGGACCCCGAGGCTACGCCGTGCTGCGTCCGTTATTGTATTGGAGAGGCGCTTTACTTTGGTGACTTGGATGACACTGCAAGTGAAGTATCTAAACTCATCCGTGAAAACAGGACAAGCTGCCTGAATGAAGAACTCCAGACCCATCCGTGCGTTTTTTACATCTTTTAAAGAAGTGTCATAGGTCGAACACAACGTGACAGAGATAGATCTTATTTCGCCTTCCAGACAGAGCGAATGGGGCTGGCTTGCCGTCGTAAATTTCATTTTAGGGGGGGCAGGTTCAGGTTTTTATCTCATAAATTTAACAACAATGGTTATTGATAGTTCTTTCTTAGAACAGCAGACGTCAGTACCGTACGACATAGTTTCTCTGTCAATCATAACACTTGGCCTTTTGTGTGTCGCAATAGAAACTGGGCGGCCGTTGCACGGATACTATGTTTTTAGTCAGTGGGGAAAGTCTTGGATGTCTCGCGAGATAATAGCTTTTACTATGTTTGTTTCAGCCATTGTCCTGAACTATTTTTTTCCACATTGGATCCTTAATATTGTTGGCGTTTTCAGCGCACTGTTTTTCATGATTACCCAGGCTTTTATGGTCTTTTCTGCACGGGCTGTCACATCATGGAATACGGCTATCATGCCTTTCATTTTCTTATCGTCAGGTCTTGCTTCGGGAGCAGGCGTGGCATTGCTTTTTACCTTATCGGACATATCGGCGGTGGGGCATACCTTACCCCAGATATCACTGTTATGTGTAGCGTTCAACCTGGCAATATGGCTTTTTTATGTGCGATGGTACAGTGCGGTTTCATTTCCATCAGTAACAGGACATTTAAAACTGAAGAGTCACTTACGCAAGATGTTTCTTGCTATAGCTTTCGGACATTTTATGCCGATACTACTACTACTGCTTTTATTATGGCGAAGTCAAGCTCAACATGGCGCGGGAGAGATGGTTATGGGTGTTCTTGTTGGGGGCTCGGGCTTAGCAATTATCATCAGCGTAGCAGCTCAAAAAGCTGGGATTATCCTATCAGCAGGATATACCAGGAGAATTGTTTTGAAAGTTTGAATTGGAATTGATCTAATGGAAATCCGTAATTACCTAAACGCTTCAGCCTACAAGAGACGGTGGACATCCTTCTGGATGCGCTTTGCTGGGCTAAACACTTTGGGTCGAGTCGCCACTCGCCTTGCCACCTGGTATGCTCCACCGCACAAGGCAGGTTACACGCTGGCCGGCATGAACCCACAGGGTTTCATCGCGCCGAGCGCGGTCATCTATCATTCAGATCTGCGGCTGGGGAAAAACGTCTTTGTTGGCGATCGTGTCATCATTTATCAGGCTAAAGATGGAGGGCCGGTAGAACTCGGTGACCGTGTTCACATCTATAGAGATACCATCATAGAGACTGGTTATGGCGGCCATTTGACGTTAGGTAGTCATTCGAGCATTCATCCCCGTTGCCAATTGAATGCCTACCTGGGATCAATCCATATTGGCTGTGGCGTAGATATCGCGCCAAACTGCGCATTTTACTCCTATGACCATGGCTTTGCTCCAGATCAACCCATCCGTGAGCAACCGCTGGAGACGAAAGGCGACATCGTCGTAGAAGATCATGCATGGCTGGGTGTCGGTGTTATTGTGCTAAGTGGGGTACGAATCGGAAAAGGCTCGGTCATTGGAGCGGGATCTGTTGTGACTAAGGACGTGCCAGATAGTGCTATTGCTGTGGGTATGCCTGCCAGAGTTATTAAAATGCGCAGTGATATTGTTTCTAATACTGAGGAGAAATACGCTAGGTGAGGTGAGGCTGAGTAATTATCTGAACATTGAAGAGGCCCTGGATAAAACCATTGATCTGTTCGAGGGAAAATAACGAGGCATATAAAGATAACTTCACTTTGGCTAAGCATGAAATTGGGATTGAGAAATGAAAGAGTGCTTATCTTCAGTCATAGTGTTTGACTTTCTTGGAGTTATGAAAACATCTCATAAATCGTGGGCATCACCTTAAAAAGTTCCCACAGTGCTGCGTACTATCCGTAGCGAACCCTTGCGCAATTCTAAATTACGACTATTGGGGCAACGATAATGAGCATTGTGTTGATGTACCATCGAGTAGCGGAAGCCGATCTCGATCCACACCATCTGGTAGTCTCACCTTCACACTTTCGAGAGCATCTATCTGTTCTTCGTAAGTTCACTTCGCCGCGTCGTCTTCTAGAAACCGTCGATAATTGGTCTGATATGACTAATGACGTTGCGGTGACTTTTGATGATGGGTATGCAGATAATCTTTTTGAGGCTGTGCCGGCATTGGAAGCCGAGGAAATCCCGGCAACGATCTTTCTGTCTACAGGACTGCTAGACGGGGATGGATTCTGGATAGACCGACTTGCTCGATGTCTTTTAGTAGACCAAGAGTACCCAGACACAGTAACACTTGAGCTCGGAGGCAGGCATGTCCGAATAGACCTTCGAACTCCAAAAGATAGGCAGGCTGCGCATAGTCACCTCCACTTGCTCATGCGGAATCTACAACCCAGCGTGATAGAAACAACAGTAGCTGAACTTGCTGATTCTCTGAATGTTGACCCTTCACCCCCACCGAGTGACCGTCCCTTGTCGAGTCAGGAAGCAACTCGACTTTCCTCCCATTCGCTTATTGATTTGGGCGGTCACACTGTTTATCATCCTTGCCTTTCGCGTCTTAAGCTCGCGGAACAACGGTGGGAGATAGAGACTTGTA
>JAKLQR010000184.1 GCA_022013235.1 Thermodesulfovibrionales bacterium
TAACAAATAAATACGGCTAAAGAAAATGAACTACCCCGCAGCAGAGCTGCGAGGTATCAAAACAAAAAAGCAAGGAAGTTTTACCCCGATGCAGAGCATCGAGGAATTCTTTGATTAAAGGTTGGTGCATCAACACAAGTCTCTATGCCCTGCATGCACCACAATAATTCCATACTCGCCAGCGACTTTATGGTAGAATTTAGAAATAGAATTTTTCCGTGTATATTATGAAAATGCTCATACAAAATATCACTGTGCTGAATATGCTCCTCATCCTCGGCATCATTTTTTTTGCGCTCCAGAGTCTTCTCCCGCATCTCTCCATTCAGGTCAGGTACGCGGTGCCTTCTGCAGGAAAAAGTCTGACCGGTGAGCAGGAGAGATCAGCAGAAATATCGGTTCCTGCGCCAACAGAATACGGACTGGTTGCGGAAAGAAACCTTTTTCATCCGGAACGACACATTCCGGTAGAGAAAAAAGCGGAACAGCCGCTTCCAAAACCTGAATTCGTTCTCTATGGAACGATGATCACCGATGGGCTGAGTCTCGCATATGTGGAAGACCTGAAAGCGCCACGGAGTTCTCCGGGGAGAGGGAAAAGGCAAACCTCCCTCAAAAAGGGGGACAGAATAAGCGGCTTCACTCTCAAAGAGATTCACAGCGACAACATTGTGCTGATGAGGGGTGATGAAAAACTTGTAGTCTCTATACAAGACTCGTCGCATCCAAAGGCACGGACAGAATTCGGAGTATCGGAATCAACCGCTGAATCTCCTCCTGCTTCAGCATCGAAACCTCCGTCTCAGCAGCATGCACCCAAAAGCCTCCCGCAAAGAGTTATGCAACCGTCTAATCCTTCGTCCCCACAGGCTGCTCCTCCGAGACCGGAACGCCGGCTGGGTTCCCAGAAGACCTTTCGTCCACAGGCGCCGGGCAGATGAAAAAATTCGGTATCATAAAATTTATCATCTGCCTTCATCTGTGCAGTATACAATACGTTTCCTCTTCCATTTTCTCAAGTTTGAGTCTATGCTAATATCTGTGATGCCGAATCATCGTATATATTTACTTATAAAATGCGGGCAATTTCTCAAAACAATGCCCATGATGAACTGCTCCTGATATTCGTAATGATATTTTTTGCGCTGCATCTTTTTTTCCCCCTTTTTGATATGCACGTCAGATATGCTCTGATCTCCGTACCAACTCTACCGATTCAACCCATTAAGGCAGTTATACCGTCAGTCCCGGTATTATTAAGTAACACAACGTGACAAAAGCAGCCATAATAAATGCATTCAATCCAGAAACCTATAAGGGCGGGATAGAGACTTTTTTGTTGAATCTGAAGAAACTTCTTGAAAATCAAAATTTATCCGTTGACTTTCATTACTTGCTTCCAGAATCCACTTTAAAAATACCCCCCTGCCCCTTCACTTTCATGAGCAAAAAAATACCACGATTCCTGTTGGACTGTTACATGATGGGGCGAGCTTTCACAAACATTCAGGAAAATTATGACCTTATTATATCCAATAACTTTTATGGCGTCGGCTTTTTTGCACCGAAAGTCAAAAGTTTCAATATTTACCACAGTTCTCATGCAGCATATGCCGACGCCCTCAAAGGGAAAATATCAGATTCAGATCATCGTGCTTTAAAATATTTTTTCGGGCATATCGGCGACAGGATGAGCGGGAGGAGAAAATATAAGATAGCAGTGAGTCAATCAGTAAGTGAAGAACTGCGCAGATATTACGGTTTGAATGGGATAGCCGTTGTGAATCACGGGATTGATACAAATTTTTTCAAGAAAATTGAAGAGCCGATATCCCTTAGGCAAAAATGGGGTATCCCCTCTAATGCCTTTGTAGGTATATTCGTTGGAAGATGGGAAACTGGTAAAGGTATAGATATTCTGGAAGAAGCAATAAGGATCCGTCATGATGTGTTATGGCTTTTAGCTATAGGAGACTCTGAATGTCCTCTGAGCGGCGAAAACATAAAAATAGTGAAAAATGCAGACAGAGAAAACCTCAGGGAACTCTATTCACTTTCTGACTTTATGCTTTTCCCAAGCTACTATGAAGGATTTGGATTGGTAATAATTGAGGCAATGGCATGCAAGCTGCCTGTCATATGTACAAATGTTGGGGTAGCAAAAGACCTGTTCCGATTTGACGTTCTGAGGGAACTCATTCTCCCGGTCACCGACACAAATGCGGTAGTCAGGGATATCAATAACCGTGTTGCATTACTGAGAAGCAACTTGCCGCGGAAACTGGCCCTTGGCAAAGCAGGGAGGGCAATCGTTTCAGAGCAGTATAGTCTGGTCCACTGGGAGCGGACAATGGCTTCGGCCCTCGGCTTTATGCGCAGTGGAATGCTGCCCCCGGGAACAATTTGCACTAATAATCGATCGAACTCCCTCCGCTCATGGCATCGACAAATTTTCTGTGCCATGTTCCGTCAATGAAAAGATACATGTCTTCGGTTACAACCTCAGTGAGAGGAATCGAGGTCTCCCTTCCGAGCACTATCAGTTTCGGCACTTCATAGTTCACTTTTACTTTTACTGTCGCTTCATTCCCTTGAATCCTTACGTTCTCGATATTGTAAGCTTTATAGACCATCGGCCCTCTGTGGACTACATAAGAATCATAGGGTACCCGTACCCTGTAAAATGGATCATGTATGCTGTACGTTACCTTGTGATCTTTTTTGACCATTCCCTTCCAGTAGGCATTGACCCTCTCACGGAGCAGACGCGCTTTCTTCTCAATATCCACAGGTTTCTCTTTCTGACGGGCCATTTTCAGGGCTTTATCCCATTGCAGGCTTTGGATGACAATGTCTGCTGTTCTCCTCTCATCATCTCTGTATTGCTGCCATGCAATGTTCAGGGTTTTCTTTACAGAACTGATTCTCGGGCGAAAGGCGTAATATTTCCCTTCTGAAACCGGGATATCCTTTTCATACCACGTCTTTCCCCTGTCGGAAGAGATTTTCATCCTGATGCCGGAACGGATATCCCTTGAGTCCTCCCAGACAACAGCAACATTATTACCGTCAACAGCTATCCGGGGAAGCCATGATCTTGTGTTGTCAAATTGCTTCGAATCGATTCTCTGCACTTGCCATGAACTCCCGCTGTCCTCACTTGAGGCAGCATATATCCTCTGTTTGTATTTTCCCCTGTCCTCAGCGCTAAATACTGCCAAGATCCTCCCGTCATCCCAAACATATGAATCGAGCCTTGCCACATCAAGACCTTTCGTCTCCTGAATAGTAAATTTTCTCCATTCTCCTGATATCTTAGCCTGTCCCTCCAGCGCATATATCTGATTTCGGGAGGTTTTATAGATGATTGCAGGCTGATTCTTGACCTGAAATGCTTCCTGAAATGAGACCCCTTCTTCCGTTTCCTGCAGGATGGTGTTTCTCTGAAATTCCCCCGAAGACAGATCAAAAGGGACTACCCCTATAGCCTTCTCTCCTTCCGAAATACCCGAGTAGAAGAGATATATCATAGTATCTGTTGTAACCGGTGTCAGGTTATATATAGTCATTGCCGAATCTTCTGTAAGAGTGTGCTTTTTGAATGTCTTGCCGTGATCAAGCGATAGATGAAGGGAAAACGGAGTCTTCTCACTCTGAGATAAGCCGATGCAGCAAATCCTCCCTTTTGTATCGATAACAGCCCTGGCAGAGGCAAGCCCTTTTCCTGTTTCGAGAAATTGAACAGGCTCGAATGTTTTGCCTCTGTCACGGGATATCCTGCAGTGCATCTTAGTCTCGCCGGCACCCTTTTCAATCCACAGGAGGAAAACGATATCTCCTGAGACAATCAACTGAGGGCTTGTGATACTGGCTCCAGCTTTCTTGCTATCGCGAATTTTTATTGGTTGACTCTGGACTCCTCTGATATAGAGATCCTGATCATGGATATAGCAGACCCAGTCAGCAGAGAGAATCGGCTCAAGGGTAAAGTCAATGGGCCCTGTCTTCACCAGTCCCCAGGCAAGGGACTGCAAGAAAAGGACTAAAAATAGCGTACCGGTTGCAGAAAGTATATTTCTTCTCATTTCCCTCCAAAAAGAACCGGCGGGTATCATTCTCTAAAGATATCCACCGGATTCTCAGTCGCTTTATTGCAATTTCTTAATTAAAAAAGCAGCTTATTACCATCTGTCATTGCCGATACTCATCAGGTATCCGTTATTGTTCGTTCCTCCGTATACAGGATTATTTACCACATATTCCAGCTTATACGCCGTTATCGGGTTCACTCCCTGCTCACAGAGCCATGCCCATCCGCCGGTATTCTGTATGCTTGCAAACGTTGTGGAATCCATCATATCAACAAGGTCAATGCCCGCTGTACAGGTTGCATCCACTGGTTTTGTGAAATTAAGTTTCGAGCCTGCTCTTGAAATTACGCCGGTTGTTGTCATACCAGACGCATCATTGACTAATGCCACTGTCGTTGAAAGATTTGCTATATCCATATCGTCACCGATCGGGGTTATGAAAAAACGGGTTGTCCACTCATTCGGCGGGAAAAAAGAGAACCATTTGCAATTCGTGCCGCCACCGGTAATTGCTGTGGTGACTCCGACTTGGGTGAACTCATAGTCTTCACGGAAAGTATCATTGACCGCCCGATATCCCCATGCCGCGCCTGTCGCAATATCCATGACAATGGCTTCGCCTCCGAGCGCCGTTGTAGCTCCGGCACTTACCGGCGAGCCGGTGGAGTTGGAATTTCTGACCAGAAGATATGCCCTGTTTGCACCAACACTCGACATATGGAAAGTCCCGTCATAGGTATTCGGATCATTGAAAAGGGCATTCCCTCCATTGAGCACACCCGATGCATCGAATGATACCAGGTCGCCATTGTAGGTAGTTCGCGTAAAACTTTGCAATAAACAGACACCCTCATAGTTTGGTGTCCCGCTCGCAGCGCATCCTTCATAGGTGCACTTCATCCGGTAGATAAAATGAAGATGTGTTGAAGCAAATCCCGGCCGGTTAAATACCGAAACAATAGTAGTCACATTTGGCTGATTTACGGCAATCACAGGGAACAGGATTGTATCCGCATACACATTCGAGAAAATGCCAACAAACATAATTGTGAAAGTGAGCATAAAAACCAGTATTCTTCTTTTCATTCAATCCCCCTTTCTAAAAGATAATTTGCGACTCTTATACTGCCTTGTTATTGTAAGGACACTTTATCATGCCTGGATCAGACTGTCAAGTCAGGAAAGCATTCGTGTCAAGGAAAGCATTCGAATACACTCAGGTGACCTAAAAATTCAAATATACTGAAAGGGCATTCTTCAGCAGTCTGGCAAAAAAGAGCACGGGCACCAAAACAAGATGCCCGTGCTCTTTTCTTTAAAATATCTCTTCCGCTTCAGGTCCTAATAATCCTCACTGCTCAGTAGATATGCGTTATTGTTGGTTCCGCCGTATGCCGGATTATTGACAACGTACTCGAGTTTATAGACCAGCATGCTTCCGGTAGCCGACGTCATATTTCTGAACCACGCCCATCCCCCGGTATTCTGCACTGCTGAAAGTGCTGTGCTGTCGATCAGATCAGAAAGATTCACTCCTGCTGTACAGGTCACATTCTGATCCTGTGTGAAGAGATATTGAGTCCCTCCCCTATCATAAATTCCGCTACCGCCTGATGCGCTCAAGCTTACAGTACCGGTAAGATTCGCTGAGTTCATCGAATCGCCGATCGGCGTTATGAAAAACCGTGTAGTCCATTCATTGGGCGGGAAAAAGGAAAACCACCGGGAGAAAAAATCCAATGCATTCGTGACACCGCCTCCGTCACCTATGTAATTAAAGTTGTAGTCTTCACGCAAATCATCGTTTACAGCCCTGTATCCCCACGCTGCACCGGCAGCAATGTCCATGATGATAGCTTCTCCACCCAGGGCAAGTGGGTTGCCTACATCCACACGCCCTCCGGAAGTCGAGTTGGTAACCAGAAGATAAGCCCTCCGTGCACCGATGCCGCCTATGCTGAAATTTCCGTCATAGACATTCGGGTCGTTAAAGAGCGCATTGCCTCCATTCAGAACGCCGGATGCATCGAATGAAACAAGATCACTGTCCAGGGTATTCCGGGTAAAGGACTGCGAGACACAGTTGCCTGTATGGTTCGGAGTTCCACTCGTTCCGCAGCCATCAAATGTGCATTTTAAACGGTAAATAAAATGCAGATGAGAAGATGATGCTCCTGGTCGGTTGAACACAGATACGATTGTGGTCACATTCGGCTGATTCACGGCTATGACAGGGAAGAGAATGGTATCTGCAAGAACTACATTAGTGAAAGCGAGAACCATTATTA
>JAKLQR010000185.1 GCA_022013235.1 Thermodesulfovibrionales bacterium
CGTGACTATGACAGTGATAATGTTTCAAAAAAGGTATTGAGAATAATCTTGAGCTACACTGATTATGTAAATCGGACAGTATGGTCAAAATTGTAAAAATTCTCATAGTCCATAATCAAGGATAGGGTAATTGCATCAAAATTTTAGATTTTAAAAAAATCAAATAGTTGCGCGGCCGGGCAAGGTCACATATTTTAGCGGGTGAGAATCCCGCCCCAGAAGGCTGGCCAGCCAACGGGTAGCGAGTCCTTGGATCGAAGGGAGTGATCCCCGAGATTAAGCGCAGAACAGTTAAGAGCAAGCCCAAAATATTCCGTCTGCAAACGAGGCGTTATGGGTTGAACGGCCCAATCTGTTTCACCTTGGAGAAATATTACATGTTGATCACTTTGAGTGGGATAGATGGTGCCGGAAAAACAACACAATTGGAACTCCTGCAAAATTATTTCGCCGACATGCAACACAATACTGTTTTCCTATGGACGCGCGGCGGATATACACCCGGTATCAACTGGCTGAAAAATTTTAGCCGGCGACTGGCTGGAAACAAATTGCCAGCCTCAGGCCACAGCACTAAAAGGGAACAGATATTGGGAAAAGGGTGGGTTCAGAAAGTATGGCTCACGGTTGCGATCATTGATCTAATGTGGATTTACGGTATACAAATCCGATTATGGCTCAATCAGGGCAAAATTGTTATTTGTGACCGTTATTTGTGGGATACTTTAATTGATTTTCAAATCATGTTTCCAGATAATAGTACAGAAAAATGGAATCTGTGGAGGATTGTCGTCTGGCTAACACCAAAACCGTCAGTTCAATTCCTTCTGATGATTCCCTTAGAGCTTTCGGAAAAGCGATGTAGACAAAAGTACGAACCATTTCCAGACACCCCGGAAAGACGTAGCCAACGCTATGCTCTCTATCAGGACGCTGCTAATAGATACCAATGGAAAGTCATTGACTCCACGAGGCCGGTTGAGGCCGTATTTGCAAGCATACGAAAGTTTATATAATGATTGTCTACAATGAGCCCTTCTCTCTATCCGAAGAACTCCTTGTGCTTACACTCAAGGAACAAAGACCTGACTCAGAACGCCGTCGGGTTCATTCCATCTATCGACAATCGGGCGATGAGGCAATCTTTCAAGTGGCCGTGGTCAATAAGGTTGTGCCTATGGTCGCACACGGCCTGATCGACTCAGTCCCAGAGGAAGAATTAGATGAACGTTGGCAAACCGCCCATACCGAAGTGGAAAAGAAACTCACCTCTTTTTTCCGCGAGTTGGACCATCTTGCAGAAATATTTGATATGAAGTCCATACGGGTTGTTGCGATTGAAAACGGCGGCATCGCTCGCGGAGTTCAGAAATGTCGCGGCTGTTTTGCTTCCAGTGACATGGAGATACTTGTTGATCATGAAGATCTCAAGATGTTTGAACAGTGTCTTATTGACGAAGGATACGAGCGTGGGTCTCGTGAACGCTGCGCCTCTGAGAATTCGAGCCAGTGGGATCGTGACATTCGCGGGTGGGATAATTACCGCAAACAACTACCGGAAGGCTATCAGTTCTGGCTGAATGTCCAGTGGCGAGCCGTACTACGTCGCTGGGTGCCCATGGAACAAGGCCTGAATGCCAAAGAGCTTATAGCACGTTCGGTCCCTATTCGGGATGCTTCCTCCAGTGTTCGAATCCTTTCTCCCGAAGATAATCTTCTGGTATGCGCCCTGCATGTTGCAAGCCATTCTTATGTGCGTGGAATCGGACTACGTTTACAGTTGGATGTTGACCGGCTGGTACGAAATGTGAGCATAGACTGGGACTTGTTTCTTGAACTTGCTCGGCGCCATGGTGCCTCAAAGCTGGTATTTCCGTCTCTGGCCATCCCTGCGACCCTTTTCGATACACCGGTCCCTGAGACCGTCTTCTCCGCACTGGTCCCTTCCGCCCATCAGCGTTCGCGTATCCTGTCCCTGATTGCACGTGCTGGAATCATGAACCGCAGTGATCACAAGTTTTCCGCTTGGGAGATGGTGCAGCTTGAAATAATGCTCTCCGAAGGGGGCTTTTTAAAAGGCCTAAAGCGCATTTTGTTTCCCCCTGCGGATTGGATATGTGAGGGATACAGACTCAAAGGATACCAGTACATTTCGGCTTGTTATCTTCACCGTTTGCTTGACCTCGCTCGACGCAGGCAAGCATAATTGAACATTTATCAAGTAGAGGATACAGCCATTGAAGATAGAACAGCTTTTACAAAGGGAGCCTTTCGGCGATATTATCGAGAACACCCTTTCGCAATTCCTCACCACCTATCTAAAAACGCCTTACCGATGCACGTGGAAAAAGCTGGGGATACTTAAAAGGATTACAGCTAATTCGGTTTCTTACGACGGCGAGGTATTCTTTTGCAACCCCTATCTGAATATATTATTTCCAAAAAATGCCGGGCCACTTATATTTGATTTCGTAAGAGACAACTACCTGCACACCCCATTTCGTCACCGCCGCCTGATTCAGAAACTCTATGTGAATTTTGCTTCACACCCCTATACGTCGCTACTCCTGGCAACAAATATTCTGAATATCCATCCAAAACTTCCTGACTCTCGCGACATAGTCATTTTAGGCGGAAATAACCGGATCAGGATTATTGATTTACGGAAAATGCGCACGTGGGATATCCTAAAGACTAGCTTTGACCAATCGTATATGGCTGCCGAGCTGGCGGCCCGGAATCAACCGGGTGAATGGCCTTTTCCGAAGTTGCATTCGGTCGGAGAGGACGGTACATGGTTCGAGTCTGAGTATATTCCGGCTGTGAGTCTTAACCGTATTGACTACAAAGATAGTGATACGCACCTGGTGAAACAGGCATTGCAGTTCCTCGGGGAATGGCTCAACCTGAGTGTCGCGGTATCGTCTGTCAAAGAATATGCGGAATGTTTGATAGCACAAATAGAGTCTGCATACAAAGGCAAAGGCCATAGGGTTACCGACAGTGAATTGCTGCAGCAATTTATTGATGGCATGCGAGAGCTATTGAAAATACACCTGGAAAATGCGTCGTCGGAAATAATCCTTGCTCATGGTCATGGAGATTTTCAGCACGGCAACATCCTTGTGGACACTGGCGGAAAGGTATGGGTTATCGATTGGGAACATGCAGGGCAAAGACAGATTGCCTATGATTATCTTGTGTTCGCTTTGAAGTCAAGGTTCCCCTACGGACTGTCTTTGCGTATAAAGGTTGCATTAGAAAACCCGGACGCCCTCCTTTCCAAGTTGCCAACGGTACACGAGAAATTCCAAACTCCCTTTATGGATGAAAGGCGCCGCCCTGTCATTCTGCTGGTTTTTCTTTTTGAAGAATTGCTCTGGAATTTTCGTGAAAATGCCAACCCGCTCTTTTCCAGGACCAGCGGCGCCCTGCCGCAGTTGATGGCCGAAATAAGTCCGTGCCTGCAAAGCATTCGCAGTTTCCTGAAGTGAGACTCTGATGACAAACGAGCGAGACTTTTATGCGCATACTATTTGATGTGAGTAACCTGGGCGCAACCGGACCAGAAATCCTCCTCAGAAATCTGTTACCACCCTTGGGTAAGGTCGCAACAAATGAGACGTTCCTTCTGCTTCTTCCTTCTTCAAAGCGTCAGGAATCATGGGAACTGCCGCCGAATGTAAAACCTCATTTTGTCCATCGTTCCTCTATTCGTGAGCTAAGCCGCATGTGGGACATCAACTTCGGCCTTGCCCGTTTGGCTGAAAAGCTGGGGGTCGACCTTTATCTTACGTTCGGTGACTTGGGGCCTGTCGCGCGCTCCATCCCCCACGTTATTTATCTGCATCAGGCTTACATGGTGTACACGGAGCCGGAACTGATTAAGTGCCTGCCACTGATGGAACGGATAAAGCTTCGCTATCAGCGTAACCATTTTTCCCGTTCAGCAAGGAATGCATCTGCCGTTGTCGTTCAGACGCCGGTGATGGCGGAGCGGGTGGTAAAACTATACCGACTGCCTCGTAACAAGGTAGCCGTGATTCGACCTCCGTTGCCTTCTCATGTTCAGAAAATGAAGGCCCCAGTTGACACTCCATCGGTCACGGAGAATCGGGGGACTTTAAATCTGCTGTTTCTGGCCACATACTATGCACACAAGAATCACGCTATTCTGCCCGGTGTCGTTCAAGAGTTGAGACGTCGCAATTTGACGGGAAAAGTACATATTCGCCTGACTCTCGATGGAAACCGTCGGAAAGCGGAAACCTCCCTACTTTCCAATCTC
>JAKLQR010000018.1 GCA_022013235.1 Thermodesulfovibrionales bacterium
CCGCGTTTTCACCTACATTTTACTCCCACATCAAGTTCTTGGTTGAACATGGTGGAACGCTGGTTTTCCGAGATAACATCGAAAAGAATTCGTCGTGGCTCATTTAAAAGTATAAAAGAGCTTATTATGGCTACAAAGCAATATATCGAATCTCATAATCAAAACCCAAGAGTGTACGTTTGGACAGCTTCAGTTGAAAGCATTATGAGAAAAATATCAAATGTAAAGAACTGTTAGAAACAGTACACTAGCGCCATTCTGTAGTGTCCCTTAAATAAGTGGTGTTATCAAAGGTGATTGGGCAAGCTCTATATTGGTTTCACTTTGCCATTCCGGCTTGTCGGGAATGACATCACTTTTGAGCTGTTCATAACACCAGTTGTTTGTGAGACACTACACTAGAAAGGAGCAATAGGGTCTCTTTCGGGATTCGTCGACTCCGGTTTATGAAGAAGAAACCAAATATTTTGTTTTCAATATCCCTGAGAGTGATTTTTATAAGATGTCTTAGTTTTTGTGCAATCTGGCTACTTGAAACTCTGTTCCTCTGAAGGAAAAACTCCCTTTTCCACTTCTTCCTTATATTCTTTGATGGCCTCAAAGGCTGATTCTTTCAGGTTTGTATATCGTTTGGCGAATTTCGGGAGGAAGCGTTCGAACAGGCCGATGACGTCGTGAAGGACAAGCACCTGTCCGTCACAATGGGGCCCGGCGCCTATGCCGATTGTTGGTATTGAAAGCTCTTCGGTGATCTTTTTTGCAAGTCCCATTGGAATGGCTTCCAGCAATAGGGAAAACGCCCCTGCGTCCTCAGCGATATGCGCTTCTTCAAGCAACCTCTTTGCAGAGGCCTCTGTTTTTCCCTGTACTTTGTAGCCGCCCATTCTATGTATGGACTGTGGAGTTAACCCGATATGGGCCATAACCGGGATATCCGATCTTGTCATTGCCCGGATATGCTCTGCAACCTCTGCGCCGCCTTCAATCTTGACGGCAGATGCCCCTGCTTCTTTGAGAAACCTGCCGGCATTTTTCACGCCGTCTGCTACACTTGTCTGATAAGACATGAAGGGCAGGTCGCCGATTACCATTGAATTCTGCACAGCTCTCGACACGATCTTTGTATGGTAAACCATCTCGTCCATGGTGACCGGGAGTGTGGTTTCGAGTCCCTGGACGACCATACCCACTGAATCACCGACTATGATCCCGTCAATGCCTGCTTCGTCAACGATCTTTGCAAAAGGGTAATCGTAGGCGGTAAGAAGGGTAATTTTTTGCTTTTCGCGTTTCTTTTTCAGGAAGTCCTGTATCGTTATTTTTTGCATGGAGATACCCCTTAAATAGTATTGATTTCGCCTCTACCTTATGTCTCAGAAAGGCTTTTTGTCAAGTAGTGAGTGAGTTAGTGACACTTAGAAATATTCTCATAAGAATAGATACTATAGATGATCCCCCTCACCCTTGCCCTCTCCCTCCGGGGGAGAGGGGTTGTAATTGGTTCCTCCCCCTTGAGGGGGGAGGGATAGGAGAGGGTGAACATTGTTAAGACTGTTAATACTGCAGCGGCAGTCTTATCTTGAATGTTGTGCCTTCCCCGCTGCTTTCGACCGAGATGCTCCCGCTATGTGAGATTATGATCTTGTGGACTATGGCCAGACCGAGGCCTGTCCCTTTCTCTTTTGTGGTGAAGAACGGCAGGAATATCTTGTTTTTTATCTCATCGGGAATTCCATGTCCGGTATCAGAGAGCACTATGTTCAGGAAACCCCCTGCCGGGTCTGCGGTCCGGAATGCCCGGAAAGAGAAACTCCCGCCCTGCGGCATCGCTTCAACAGAATTTTGAATAAGGTTAATGAACGCCTGCCTGAGAAGTACCTCGTCGCCCCTGAATTCCGGCAGGTCCGGGATGTCCACCGCAAGCCTTATATCATCTCTCTCTCCCACTGCGATACTGATGCAGTCCCCGATCATTTTCCTGAGATTGATCTCGGAAATCGCAAGCGATGCAGGTTTGGCAAACGAGAGGAAATCAGAGATGATCCTGTCCATGACCGTAATCTCACCGGATATCGCATCCACTGTGGGTTTCAGGGCGGCATCAATTTTTTTAGACAGCAATTTCGTATACCCTGCAATGACCCCCATGGGGTTCCGTAATTCATGCGCGATCCCCGCAGATATCTCTCCGAGGCTCGAGAGTTTATCCCTCAGCTCCATCTGGGATTCGATCGCCTTAAGATGGGTGAGGTCGGTAAAGACGAGGATCTGGCCGATCGTCTGTCCCTCGCTGTTTTTCAATGGTGAAAAGGTGAGTCCCAGCCATATGCTTCGCCCGGACGGCGTTATGTAACGCACTTCATTTCTTTCGATAACCTTTTTTGCGGAGAGGAGGTCGGTTATCGATTTCCCGAGCACCTCGGTATAGGGTTTCTCGTTTACACTTGCCCCTTTGACTTCGAGTATCTTTTCCGCAGCGTAGTTCAGCTTTGTTATGTTCAGATCTTCATCAAAACTGATCACGCCGCTTGGTACGCTCTGGAGGATGTTCTCATTGTATCCTTCTATTGCAGTCGCCCTGTCCTCCGCCTGCTGTCTCAAGTCCTCAAGCTCTTTTTCTTTCTCTTTCAGTTTGGACATAAGGTCGTGGAACGTGTCCACGACAAAACCTACCTGTGAGACATCCTTGGTCTCCGGACGTTTTTTCCCGCCATAGTATCTTGTAATGATTTTGATGAGAGAGAATGCGGCAACTCCCATGAACAGGAAAACGATTAAATAGAAGAGGGCTATTTCAGGGCCCATGGTATCACCGCCGGAGGTACCAGGAAAGGATTTCCTGCCCCAAAAAGAGGGTTATAAGAGAGCCGAGCGCAAGAAAGGGGCCGAAAGGGATTTTTGTCTTTCTTCCCTTGCCTTTGAAGATCATGAGAAAGATGCCGACAAGGGAGCCCGTGAGACTGCCGAGAAATGTCGTGAGGAGCACGGATTTCCATCCTGTAAGAGAACCGACCATGGCCATCAGTTTGATGTCTCCTCCCCCCATTCCGCCCCTGCTGACCAGGGCGACAAGATAAAAAAGACCGCCTCCGGCAAGAAATCCGATGACCGAATCCTTGACGCCGAGAGCAGAATATCGCGTGAAAGGGTCGGGCAGCAGGAACGCGCCGGCGATAAGCGCAACAGGTATACCGGGGAGGGTGATCCTGTCGGGGATGATCTGGAAATCCAGGTCTATAAAAGTGATGACGACGAGGGCGGAACAAAAAATGCAGTATACAACCGCATCCCAGTTAAGACCGTATCTCCAGACAACCAGCACGTATAATGATGCATTGAGAAATTCGACGAGAGGATACCGGAATGCGATTTTCGCTTTACAGACCCTGCATTTCCCGCCAAGGAGGAGATAGCTGAGGACCGGTATATTATCCAAAGGGTTTATCGGGGTATTGCATGACGGACACCGGGAGGCGGGGAATATGATAGAGATATTCCTCGGCATCCGGTAGATGCAGACATTCAGAAACGAACCGACCGCAGAGCCGATAAGAAAAACAAATAAATAGAGAATTATGTTATTCATTTATGTTATTAGTTTCAATTGATCTGGAAACTTTTTTTAGAGCTGTTCCTGTCATTCCCCGACTTGATCGGGGAATCCAGATAGTAATTCTTTATACAAATCCTTCCAAGCTGGATTTGACCTCTCAATAAGATCCATTTTCCATCCGCGATTATATTTTTTCAATTGTTTTTCTCTCCTGATGGCATATTCAGCATCATGGAATTGTTCATAATATACAAGTTTGTCGATATCATATTTTTTCGTAAAACCTTCAACCAGTTTTTCTTTATGTTCCCAAACCCTTTTAAACAAATTAGAGGTCACTCCAATATATAAAGTGCCGTTTTGTTTGCTTGCCAGTATATATACGAAGTAATTTTTATTGACCAAAAGATACTCCTAAAAACCTGGATTCCCCGATCAAGTCGGGGAATGACAAAACCTGAGTTTATAGACAGACACTAATTACCTGTGCTGCTGATTTCCGACGCCTGCTTTTTTATCTCTTCGATTTCCTGATTGATTTTTTCTATTTCGTTCATTGCGTCGGCGATAATCCTGTCTTTAAGGATCGATTTCTCGGAGTGTTCTTTCAGTTCCAGCATCCGTTCGCCGATGGTCTTCATCAGATCTTCCTTGTTCTTCTCCATCTGCTCAGCCTGGTAGAGCAATTTAAAGACAGACAGTTCGATCTTCATTCTGTCCGAAAGGATATTCGAAAACCATTTCAGCTTCATCAGCCCGTTGTCAAAATTTTCTTTTATTCTCTTGTACATCGTTGTCCCCAATGTCTCTCTGTAAATTGATAGGTCCCCTCACCCGCCGGGGGAGAGGGTAATTATTAACCCCCTCCCTTGATGGGAGGGGTGAGGGGAGGGTGTTCAATATCGAATTTTTTACCACAGGTCCCTCATCCGGTCTTGAAAAGTTCGATCTTGCCTTTCCAGAAGGTTTCGAGAGATGTTCGCAGGAGCGGATATCCCTCCATATCGGGGTCTTTCTCGATAAGAGCAAAGGCCTCTCTTCTCGCATCATTAAGCAGCAGGCCGTCCCGTGCTATATTTGCTATCCTGAGATCGGGCATCCCGGACTGGCGGGTGCCGAAGAATTCGCCGGGCCCCCGGATATCCAGGTCTTCTTCTGCTATCCTGAACCCGTCGTGAGTCTTCATCATAATGTCTATCCTTCTCCTCGCTTCGTCGGTATATGGCTGATATACAACCAGTATACAATGAGACTGATGGGTCCCTCTCCCGATCCTCCCCCTCAACTGGTGGAGCTGCGAGAGCCCGAACCTCTCTGCATGCATTATAATCATAAGCGTTGCATTTGGCACGTCAACCCCGACTTCTATGACCGTGGTGCTTACGAGGATATCGAGGGCGCCCTCTTTGAAGGTCGCCATGACCTCCTCCCGTTCCTGTGTCTTCATCCTGCCGTGAAGCAGTCCGATCCTGAATTCGGGGAATACTTTCTGGAACGCTTCTTTGCCGAGTATCGCCGACCTGAGGTCTGTTTTTTCCGATTCCTCGATGAGCGGATACACGATATAGACCTGCCTTCCGTTTCTCACTTCATCCCTGATGACCTTATAGATATGCTCCTTCTGCGATGCATTGAACGAGCGGGTTGTCACCGGTCTTCTGTCCGGAGGAAGTTCGTCGATGACTGAATAATCGATGTCTCCGTATACCGTCATTGCAAGTGTCCTGGGTATCGGCGTGGCTGTCATTACAAGTACGTCGGGGTTTCTTGCCTTTTTTCTGAGGAGAGCACGCTGCATGACGCCGAACCGGTGCTGCTCGTCTATGATCGCGATTCCCAGGTTTTTAAACACGACTCCTTCCTGTATCAGTGCATGGGTGCCGATGACTATGTCCGCCTCTCCCGAAGCAATGATGTCGAGCGGTTTTTCTTTCCTGCTCCCGGTGAGGAGACAGACCTTCAATCCAAGATGTTCGAGCGCAGGGCGGATAGTGATACAATGCTGTTCCGCCAGTATTTCTGTGGGGGCCATCAGTGCCGATTGATAGCCGCATTCTGCCGCAACCGTCATTGCCATAAGCGCAACAACGGTCTTGCCGCACCCCACGTCACCCTGTATAAGTCTGTTCATAGGTTGAGGACTTTTCATGTCTTCCAGGATATCGTTGAACACTCTTTCCTGCGCCTGTGTCAGGGTAAAGGGAAGCGAATCGGTAAGCCTCGCGAGGAGTTTGCCGTCGGGTTTGAACGAAATTCCCCTCTCGGAGACACTCCCCCTCTTTATCACGGCAAGACCGAGTTCAAGCATGAAGAGTTCGTCGAAAGAGAGCCTCCTGTGGAAATCACTAAGTCCACCGTTCAGGAGGTCGATATCAGAATTTTCCCTGGGGAAATGGACATTCACGGTGCTTTCCGGGAGTTCGGGCAAGCTGTATTTTTGCCGGATTTCGGATG
The DNA here is from genome assembly GCA_022013235.1 of Thermodesulfovibrionales bacterium. Classification (GTDB taxonomy): domain Bacteria; phylum Nitrospirota; class Thermodesulfovibrionia; order Thermodesulfovibrionales; family SM23-35; genus JAKLQR01. The sequence continues at coordinate 6,008 of JAKLQR010000018.1, forward strand.
GCAGAAAGTCATGGACCCCGCTCATACACGTCTGCACCACTGTGAACATTATTGACCGCATCTGTCTGACGCTCAAACCATTGGTAACTCTGTATACGGGCACTATTCTCCCGGTGTGGATATGCGCATCATCCCCGTCGTGGATAATCTCAAATTCGGGGTTGTCAATCTCGAACCCGCTCCCCCAGTAAGGGTTTCTTTTGATCACGCCGGAAAAAAGCACTTCCTGTCCGACCCGAAAGTTTTTTTTCATGAAAGGCTGGTTAAACCACTTCCCCTTTAAAAGACCGCTCCCGTCGTTGAGAACGAGTTCGAATATCCGCAGGTTCCTCCCCGGAACTCTGATTACTTCCGC
>JAKLQR010000186.1 GCA_022013235.1 Thermodesulfovibrionales bacterium
AATCTTTTATGGCAAAACCGGAAGCAATCGATGCTCATGTCACTAAGAAGACAAAGGCGCTTATCCTGAACTCACCCTCGAATCCTACAGGACTTACCTACGACAGGAAGACCCTTGAAAAGATCGCAGAAGTCGCCCTGAAACACGGGCTTTATGTGATATCCGATGAAATTTATGAAAAACTTACCTATGAGGGAGTTGAACATGTCAGCATCGCTTCGCTCGATAAAAAGATGAGGGAGAAAACAATTGTGGTAAACGGTCTCTCGAAATCATACGCTATGACAGGATGGAGGATCGGTTTTGCTGCGGGACCGAAAGATATCATTCAGGCAATGACAACTATACAGAGCCAGTCAACATCGAATGCTACCTCGATCGCACAAAAGGCAGCGGTCGAAGCCCTGACCGGGCCGCAGGATTTTATACAGGGAATGGTCCGGGAGTTCGATAAGAGAAGAAAATATCTCGTGAGCGAACTCAATACAATACCCGGCATCCACTGTCCGGTCCCTACAGGCGCTTTTTACGCATTTCCGAATACTTCAGAAATTTATGGCAAGTCATCAGCAGAAAAGACGTTGTCCTCTTCATCGGATCTTGCATTATACTTCCTCGAAAAAACACAGGTAGCACTGGTGCCGGGCGGAGCGTTCGGTGATGATAATTACCTCAGGCTTTCCTATGCAACGTCCCTTCAGGAAATCAGCAAGGGATTGGAGCGAATCCGTGAAGCGGTAAGGAATCTTTCATAATTACTATGGAGAGAAATACTGATAAAAAGGAAAAAGAGTTCCGTTCCGGATATGTCTCCATCATCGGGCGGCCGAATGTAGGGAAATCAACTCTGCTGAATGCAATTCTCGGTGAAAAGATCGCTATCGTAACCCCGAAACCGCAGACTACAAGAAACAAGATCATCGGCATTCACAATCTTCCTCATTCCCAGATCATATTCATTGATACGCCGGGCATCCATAAGCCGCAACACAGGCTCGGCGAAGCGATGATAAAAACCGCAAGAGAAGCGCTCAGTGAAGTCGATCTCATTCTGTTCATGGTAGAGGCACATAGACCCCGCGATGGTGAAAGGATCGTTCTTGACCTGATAAGAAAAGTACGGATGCCTGTTTTCCTCATTATTAACAAGATAGACACAAGGAAAAAACCCGAGATACTCCCGGTTATCGAAGAATATCAACACCTCTATCCGTTCCGTGAGATAATCCCAGTCTCGGCTTTAAAAAAGAACGGTTTACCACTGCTGATCGAAAAGATTTATGAGTATCTCCCGCCTGGGCCGAAATACTACCCGGACGAGCTGATTACCGACCAGATTGAACGGTTCATGGCATCCGAGATCATACGGGAAAAGATCATGATGATGACAAAGGAAGAACTCCCTCATTCTGTTGCCGTCGAAGTATTGAAATGGAATGAGCGCACAGACGGTATTCTCGCAATCAGTTGCAACATTTATATTGAAAGAGAAGGGCAGAAAGCTATTATAATAGGAAAAGGCGGAAGCATGTTGAAAGCAATAGGAACTGCTGCACGGATTGAAATCGAAAAGCTCCTGAATACTAAAGTATTTCTTGAGATATGGGTAAAAGTAAAGAAGGGCTGGAGAGATGACGCCCGTTTGCTGCAGGAATTGGGTTACCGGTAAATGCTGATTCAGATGAAAGTTGAAGGCATGTTGTTTGATCCGCGCAGCAACATGTATATCCTTCTTCTCAAGGAAATTGACGGCAACGGAACGCTCCCTATATGGATCGGGAAGCCCGAAGCTGATTCGATAGCGCTTGCGCTTGGAAAGGTCGAAACTCCGCGACCGCTGACCCATGACCTCATCAGGAATATTGCCGAGAGCCTGAAAGTCACGATTACGAAAATCGTCGTTACGGAGATACTTGAGAATACCTATTACGCGCTTGTCTGTCTTTCTGACGGAGAAAAGGAAATATTTGTCGACTCAAGACCCAGCGATGCTGTTGCCGTTGCACTGAGGGTCAGTGCATCAATATTCGTCGAAGACACTATTCTCGAACAGAAAAGCACGGATCAACTCGAAGAATGGCTCAAAAACCTGAAACCTGAAGATTTCGGGAATATTATGTAATGCTGAAAAGAACCGAAGGGATCGTCATCAGAACTGTCCCCTATGGTGAAGCCGACCTGATCGTTACCTATCTCACCCCTGATTTTGGAATCCTGAAGGTTTTTGCGAAAAGTCCCCGGAAATTCAAAAGCCGTTTCGGAGGCAGCCTCGAACCTCTCACTCAGTCTAAAATATCATTCTGGGGCAGGGAGGACTCTCCCCTGCCAAGGCTGACACAGTCGGACATACTTAATTCGTTTCAGACATTACGGGAAGAGTTCTCCTCATTTCTCAAACTATCTGAAATACTCGAACTCATCCTTTCATTCCTCCCCGAAAGGGACGCAAACAAAATGGCATATGCGCTGCTTCTCAATACGCTGCACACCATTGCGGAGAAAAGGAACGATACGCTCCTGATGACCTCTTTTAAAATAAAATTTCTGCATCTGGTCGGCTTCGCACCAAGACTGGATTCCTGCGGCAGGTGCGGAAAGCACGGATATTCTTTCTACCTCGCACAGGGGTCGATTATGTGCGAAGGATGCGCCCAGAGAATTGATTCACCGGTGAAAATATCTCCTGTAGCGGTAAAATTCTATTCCGATCTGCTGACCTGGGACATAATGAAGGTAAACAGGATCAGGCCTTCCGGAGAACTTCTTGCGGAAATCTCAAACCTCATCGCCATGCATATACGGTATATCCTCTCCAAACCGTTGAAAACAGAAAGCTTCGCCTCAAATCAGTCCCCTCATAAAATACAATCTTAGGTTCTTTTGAGATGAATCTTTATTGTGACCTGCAGCAGGAAGTTTTCTACTTGCAAATGAACCATGCTTCCTATAATATTTTTATATGCTTAATTCCTTTTTCAGCCCGAAATCAATCGCAGTAATCGGTGCGTCGAGAACGCCCGGTAAAGTAGGCTTCGACATCCTGAAGAATATTATTCAGTATGACTATGAAGGGAGGGTTTATCCCATCAATCCGTCTGCAGATGAAATATTGGGAAAGAAATCATATCCCTCTCTGGCTGATGTCCCTGACAGCGTAGAACTTGCGGTAGTAGTAGTTCCCGCAAAAAATGTTCTTGAAGTGATCGAACAGTGCGGCAAGAAAAAGATAGGCTCCGCAATAATCATAACAGCAGGGTTCAAGGAGAGCGGCGTCGAGGGGGCAAGGCTCGAGCACGAGCTGGTATACAGGGCAGCAGAAGCAGGCGTGAGGTTTGTCGGTCCCAACTGCCTGGGAATAATTGATACCCATGCGAAGATGAATGCATCCTTTGCAGCTGGAATGCCGGCACAGGGGGGGATTGGCTTTTTTTCACAGTCAGGCGCTCTCTGTCTTGCGGTCCTCGACCGGGCCCTGCCTGACGGGATAGGATTTTCCAAGTTCATCAGCATGGGGAACAAGGCGGACATTACTGATACCGACATCATGCGTGCTCTCGCTGAAGATGAGAATACAAAAGTCATCCTCGGATATATCGAAGGGGTGAGCGACGGGAAAAAGTTCATGGAAGTCGCGAGCGAGGTATCAAAGAAGAAACCCCTTATCATCCTCAAATCAGGGACAACAAGCTCCGGCGCAAAGGCTGCCTCTTCCCATACAGGGGCCCTCGCAGGACGCGAAGCGACCTTTGACGCGGCATTCAGGCAGAGCGGCGTGATAAGGGCGTATACGCTAAAAGATATCTTCAACTTCGCCCTGGCGTTCGCAAGTCAGCCCCTGCCCAAAGGGCCGTATATCGCAATCATTACAAACTCCGGCGGACCAGGTATCCTTGCCGCTGATGCATGCGACAAATCCGACCTCCAGCTCGTCACACTCCATAAGGAAACTATCGACAAACTCCGTGAGTTCCTGCCCCCCGTAGCATCATTCTACAACCCTATTGATATCCTGGGAGATTCCGGAGCGGAAAGATACGAAAAAACCCTGCAGCTTGTCCTGCAGGATTCAAGCATTCAGGGGGTTCTTGTGCTCCTCACCCCAACCGCAACGGTTGATGTCGCGAGTACTGCGAGAAAGGTGTCCTATGTCTCCCAGTTTTTCGAGAAACCCGTAATGACCTCATTCATGGGGAAGAAGAGCATCGAATCGGCATCCAGGATACTGATGAATAACAACATCCCCAATTACGAGTATCCTGAAGAAGCGGTCGCTGCATACCATGCAATGTACCGTTACCATGCATGGATCAAGAAACCCCCGAAAACATTCACGAATATAAATGTGAGAAAAAACGGTGTCGCAGCGATTTTCGAAAAGGTGAAACAGGAGAACCGTGAAAGGTTCACCGACGAAGAGATACATGAAGTCCTGGAGACATACGGATTCAGGCAGCCGAAGGGGCTCTTCGCACGGACGTCTGAAGAGGCCGTTGCTGCAGCAAAAAGAATCGGATATCCCGTCGTCATGAAGATCATGTCTCCGCAGGTCGTCCATAAAAGCGATATCGGCGGCGTCCGGAAAAACCTCAACAACAAGAAAGACATTGAGAATGCCTTTTTCGAAATCACTACCCATGTGAGAAACATCCTGCCTGCCGCAACGATATATGGAGTCCTGATACAGGAGATGATCCCTCCGGGGAAGGAAGTAATCATAGGGATAACCAAAGACCCGCAGTTCGGACATATGATCATGTTCGGACTCGGGGGGATCTATGTGGAAGTTTTACGGGACATTTCCTTCAGGATTGTGCCACTGAGCAATGAAGATGTCCATGAAATGGTGCGGGAGATAAAAACGTTCCCCCTGCTCAGAGGCGTAAGGGGAGAAGCCGAAACAGATATCGGAGCGATAGAGCAATCATTGTTGTCATTCAATCAGCTAGCGATGGATTTCCCTAAGATTATCGAAGCGGATATCAATCCGCTTCTGGCACATACAAGAGGAAAAGGTGTTATCGCAATTGATGCACGATTTACCATAGGAGGTGAATGAGATGGTCTCAATATATATCGGATCCACCGGAGGATATACCGGAAAAAGCCTCGTATCCATGGGGCTTGGACAGAGATTCAAGAAAGATGGCCTGAAAGTGGGATATTTCAAACCTGTGGGAATCCTGCCCGTGAAGGTGGACAATATCCTTACCGATACAGATGCCTGGCGTATTTATCGCGCACTCGAACTGAAAGACCCCCTGCAGGAGATCTGTCCTGTAGTCCTGACACAGGAACTCATGGTGAAAAGTTACCACAGGGACGTGAAAGGCCTTATGACAAAAATCACAAGGTCCTTCCGGAATCTTTCAAAGGACAAGGACATAATGCTTGTCGGCGGATACGGCAGCATATATACCGGCAGTTATCTCGGTCTCCAGGGCATTCAGGTCCTGAAACGCCTGGATTCCCACGCAGTGGTTGTGATCAAATACGAGGGCGAGTACATCGTTGACTATGCGATGCAGGCAAAGAAAGACCTCAGGGACAGGTTCCTCGGCATAATACTCAATAAGGTCGCGGACGAGCAGAAACAGAGCGTCGAAGAATATGTCATACCCTTTCTCAGGAGAAAAGGGATTGACATCCTCGGCATCCTGCCGCATGATTCCGTAGTCGGCGCGATAACCGTAGAAGAACTGAACGAGATGCTCGGCGGAAAAATCCTCTGCGCGCACGACCATATGGGCAATCTTGTTGAGCAGTTCCTGATCGGTGCAATGCAGGTCGACAAAGCAATGGAATATTTCAAGAAAACAAGGAACAATGCGGTCATCGTAGGGGGTGACAGGTCCGATATCCAGCTTTCGGCGATCGAGTCCGGTTCCGTATGTCTCATACTCACCGGTGAACTCTATCCGAGCGAGATGATTCTCTCGCGGGCGGAAGAAAAGAACATACCGCTCATGGTAGTCCGTGAAGACACCTACAGTATTGCGAAGAAACTGGAGAGATTATCGGTCCGTCTGCGCCTCCGCGATACGGTGAAGGTCGACCGCGGCATGGCGATTGTGTCGGAAAATGTAAACTTCCCGCTGCTTTACGAAAAACTCGGGATCAGGCCTAAATAGCCGGAACATCTTCAGGCCTGTCCCCATTTCATTGATAATTATCTTGACAAGCAGCTCTGCTTTGATATATAACTCTGCATGCAGATTGCCCTGGATTTCCATCATTTTGTCTGTCCGAATGAATCCTGCGGCGACCATGGAAAACAGGGACTCGGAAACATCGTGCTCTCTCATACCTACGGCAAATATCAAAGGAAGCTGCTGAGATGCAAAACATGCAATTTCAAATTTTCGGAGAGAAGGAGCACGTTCTTCTTCGGGCTCCATACCAATGAATCAAAAATCAGGGAAGTAATTCTGCATCTCCTTGAAGGCATGAGCTTCAGAGAGGCTGCCCATGCCTCGGGCCTCGACAAAGACACGGTCCAGCGAATCTGGAAACGGTTTGTGCAGTACTGTGAGGAATCGATGGATACCCTTTTGCAGGAATTTAATATACAACTGGAAGATCTCATTTTTCTTTTACACCAGAGAATTCAGAAGAAAGTGAAATAATACTTATGGGAAAGATACGTGTTGCAATCGCGGGAGTCGGAAACTGCGCCAGTTCACTCATACAGGGGATTGAATATTACAAATCGCTGGGCGAACATCATCCTGACAGTTCGCTCGGCCTCATGCACTACAATCTGGGAGGCTACAGCCCTGAAGATATTGAGTTTGTAGCGGCATTCGACATAGACAAGAGAAAGGTGGATAAACCCCTGAAAGAGGCCATCTTCGCACAGCCGAACTGTACGAAAACCATTACAAAAAACATTTCTGATTTCCCGGTCAGGGTAATGATGGGTCAGGTGCTCGATAGTATATCGTCGCATATGGAAGACTATCCGGAAAACAGGAGATTCCTTATTGCAAAAAAGAGGGCCTGTGACGTTGCGAATGTCCTGAAGAAGAGCAAGGCTGACATCCTCCTCAATTATCTTCCGGTCGGTTCTGAGAAGGCGACCGCTTTCTATGCCGAGGCATGTCTGAAAACCGGCGTCAGCCTCATTAACTGTGTACCTGTCTTTATCGCATCACAAAAGGACTGGGCAAGGCGGTTCGAGAAGAGGAACATCCCCCTCATCGGAGACGACATCAAGAGCCAGATCGGCGCAACGATCATCCACCGCACCCTCACCAGACTCTTTGAGGACAGGGGGGTGAAGTTCGATAATACCTACCAGCTGAATGTAGGCGGAAATACGGATTTTCTGAACATGCTCAACAGGCATCGGCTTGTATCGAAGAAGATATCAAAGACCGAGGCTGTCCAGTCACAGATGCAGATCCGCCTTACAAACGAGCATATCCATATCGGACCGTCTGATTACATCCCCTGGCTGAACGATAACAAGGTCTGTTTCCTCAGGATGGAAGGCAGGATATTCGGCAATGTCCCCATCAACCTTGAAATAAGGCTTTCGGTCGAAGATTCACCGAACAGCGCAGGAGTGGTAATAGACGCAATACGGTGCTGCAAAATTGCCCGTGACAGAAGGATAGGGGGGGTGCTGATATCCCCTTCAGCGTATTTTATGAAACACCCGATGGCGCAATTCCCTGATGACAAGGCACGGGACATGGTGGAAGAGTTCATACAGGGAAAGATCGAGAGGTAAATTCAGATAGAGAATTCAGATAGCGAGAAGAGACGCTTAATCGTCTGTCCCTTAATAAATACGTTCTATGCTTAGTGCTAGGCTCGGCCATTTTCTCGATGTCCCGCTCAGCCGTTTAGCAAAATTTGTCCCTTTCAGCCCCAATACACTTTCAGTAACCGGTTTTCTCATTACCGTGCTCGCAGCATTTGTTATTCCGCAGAATATTAAACTTGGCGGTATCCTTATATTGATCGGTGGAATGTTTGATATGCTGGACGGTGTAGTCGCAAGGACAACAGGAAGGGCCACGAAATTTGGAGCTTTTCTTGACTCCGTTCTTGACCGCTATTCGGATGCATTTCTCTTCCTGTCGCTTGCGTGGTATCTCGCCGCACAGGGAAGCCATACAGGATCTTTCCTCAGCATTGGAACCCTGGTAGGAGCGTTTCTGATCAGCTACGCACGTGCAAGGGCAGAGGGGCTCGGACAAGACTGCCATACAGGCATTATGGAGAGGCCGGAAAGGATCATCCTCCTCATCTTCGCAACCCTTACCGGATGGATAGTCCCTGTTTTATGGGTCATGCTGGTTCTCACCCATGTTACAGTTATTCAGAGGGTCTATCATGTATGGAAGGCTGTGAAGAAATGATTCGGTGAAATACGAATAGAAAATGGTGAGGTTTGGCATAAGCAGAGTTTTTTCTTAGGCCATAAATTATGTTTGTTTCCTAATAAAATTATCATGGCTGATGATGACAATACAGGGCGGTCTTCATCTACAAATAAATACAGAGAGCCAAAGATAAAATATGAGGATTTACAGAAGAATGAAACATAAACGCTACGGATCATGCATGACTATTCGCTACTGCTTTCATTCAGCTTGTTAAGGCTTTCCTTATCGGGGAAATATGTTAAACCTTGTACCTTGGGCAGTTCCACGTCTCCAGGATGGATCACTGGATGCTTCTTTCTGACTTCTTTAATCAAGTGCGCCAGGGCTTGGTATGTTGAAGGTAATTCAGCGCACTCCCGTGCCATTGCCCCCGCAAGGGACGTCTTCTTAGTTTCCCAGTCAGTAAACCCGAGACTTGCGTTAAATTTCTTAAGCTGAAGAAACCAGGGTTTGCCAATATCAAATATGGTATCGAAATGACCCCGTTTCGAAACAACAATCTCCGGAAGAATATCGCTGTTAAACGCGGCTTTTAAAAAGATCTCGACGGGGAATGACTCTTCAAATGTACCACCGCAATATCCTGATGGGTACGTCACTATTGGATGTATGGGAATTGGAAATTGGTAAACTAAATTGGTGATAATAAGCCCTTGCTGTTCGCACTTATGCAATGATGAGACAGACGCGGGATCGTTGTCGTATGTCAGAATAATCGGGCGATCATGACTAAGGGTAAACTTAAGCAAGCGGAGTGCTGCCGAAAGGTTGCCATGCCCGTTATAATTAGCAATTATTACACCTAGGGCATCAAGGTCAACGACATCGGTAAGCAGTATGGGAATTGCAGTTTCCTCTGATTCACCTTCAACAAAAAGGAAAATGCATTGCTCGCGAGTTGCTCTCGCCATTACAGATTCATTATGAATCTCTTCCATGGCCATATCGTGTGCAACATCATACCAATCGTAACTCATGTGTTTCTTTTTAACATTCCTTTTTATTTTGATTCTATTATATCTATTTGCGGCAGTAATCACATATTCATATATTTATTCAATCGTTTGTTTCAGGAAGGACGTCTCATTTTGCATCTCCCTCCTTCAAGTGCAGATAACGGTAATCGAGAGGGCATGAGGGGTATATAGACATATCTGAAGAACGACGTGGCAGGCTGATGTTCATATTCTTATCAAAGAAGGAGATTTCTTCATTCAATAGAGAGATAGCAGGGATGGCAGGGGGGCTGAGTCCATCGGCTGTGACGCATCAATATAAAAGGATATTGAAACGACTTAGGAAAAGCAGAAGATTCTTGAAGGTATGGGAGAAAGAATCAAAGTCAATAAT
>JAKLQR010000187.1 GCA_022013235.1 Thermodesulfovibrionales bacterium
AAGCAGGAAACTTCCAGCAGGCAAAAGATATCTGCACGGAAATAGGAAAAGAACAGCCCGACAGGGAAGAAATATGTTTTCTGCTTGGAATTGTGCACGCCCAACTTGGGGAATATGATCTCGCGATACAGTACTTGGAACGGTCTCTTCAATTGAATGCCAGGAACGCCGATGCATACCTTGCAATGGGGGCAGCGTATCAGAAAAAGGGGCTGTATGACGAAGCGGTAAATTTTTATCGAAAAGCTCTCAGTATCGATCCTGATTTTGCTGAGGCATATGAAAATATGGGTGATATCTTTCGGGGAAAAAAGCAGTTTGATGAAGCGGTAACCTGTTTTAAGAAAGCCATCCAATATTTTCCGCATTCAGCCGAAATACACTGCAGCCTGGGGAGTATTTTCAGAGAAAAAAGACAGTATGATCTGGCCACTTTCTATTATCGGACAGCGTTACAGCATAATCCGGATTGTGCGGAAGCATACAGGAATCTCGGGATTATTTATCATGAGCAAAGACGGTTGGATGAAGCGATACGATATTATCAGAAGGCACTGGAGTTGAGCCCGGACCTTGTTGGTGCACAGATGGATCTCGGAGACGCCTTGCATGAAAAGAGACAGATTAACGAGGCAGTTGCTTATTCTCAGTGCAGGGCAGAAGTTGCTCTCAGACTGGGATTTCTGAAAGTCGAAATGATGATCAACGCAGTGATTAATCAATTCTATTTCAGAACCTTGAATGTCCAATTCTATCCCGATATGCTCGATGAGGGGACCTGTACTTCCGGTACCAAACGGAGAATCCTGGAAAATATTCTCAATGACATAAAAAAGATCGAGGATATTGATAAATTTTTCCATGATCTTGACCGCCTGAACGAAATCTGGAAATATTATGAGAACCGCCATTCAGATATCATGCTTTCCCATAATGAAACTCGTGCTGTGCCAAACTATACAAGCACTGGTCGCGTCCCTCCGTTTGAGAGATTGCACCGTGAATTTATGGGAATAGCCGCACACATCGAAACTCAGCTTGTGAAAGTTCTGAACTCATAGGGGCATTCGGCAAGACGGAGCAAGAATACATGATCGGGACCGCTTGTAACTATACGGGAATAGTCTCTTAGCATGGCAAAAAAACGGTTAGGACAGCATTTTCTCTCTGATCCTTCAATTCTGAAAAGGATTGTGGGGACAGCGAGGCTTGAACCAGAAGACCTCGTCGTGGAGATCGGTCCCGGACCGGGCAGACTTACCCGGATACTTGCCGGAGCAGTGAGGAGGGTAATTGCCATCGAACTCGATGAGGCCTTATATAGGGCATTACGGGATGAGTATGCTCAGGAGGAAAATGTCGAAGTCGTATATGGGGATGCGCTTGAATATCCGTACGAAGACCTCCCCGAATTCAAGGTCGTTGCGAATATCCCATACTATATTACGACACCGATCATCTTCAGGCTTCTTGAAAAAAAATCAGCACACCTGAATATGCTCAAGGGGGTTCAGGGAATTCCTCCTCTGGAAAAAGAGGGAATGCCGGATTTTCGGACAAACAGACTCAAGTCCATGACCCTTACCATCCAGAAAGAAGTTGCCGAGAGAATTGTCGCCAGGCCCGGCGGCAAAGATTACGGAGTGCTTTCGATCATGGTCCAATACCTGGGAGACCCCGAATTGAAGTTTATTATTCCCAAACAGGCATTCAGACCTGTTCCCAAAGTGGATTCTGCGGTCATATATATCAGAATACGTGAACATCCTGCGGTGAATGTCCGGGACGAAGAGCAGTTCTTCAGAATTGTCAGGACCGCTTTTTCACAGAGGAGAAAGATGCTCTCCAATTCTCTGAAAAGTTTTGGGGGAGATGTGAAGGAATGGCTCGACAGAGCGGAAATCGAAGGGGTCAGGAGACCCGAGACATTAAGCATCGGGGATTTTGTCCGGCTTGCGGATACCTTTGAAATATCATGAATTTTTCGATTCCTGTATTATCTTCTCTATAGCCGTTTTTTCGAGGACTTCTTCTTTTATGAGGGCGTTTGCCAGGGCGTCAAGGACATTCCTTTCCTGTGAGAGTATCTCCTGTGCCTTTTTCTCCGCATCGATGATGAGTTCCCTGATCTCCTGATCCATAAGCCAGGCCATTTCTTCACTGTACCGTTTCGGTTGGGCCAGCTCTCTGCCGAGAAAAGGATGCTCTTCGCCTCTCCCCAGATTGACCGGACCGACCTTGTCGCTCATTCCCCACTGGGCCACCATCTTCTCGGCCAGGGCGGTTGCTTCCTTGAGGTCGTTCTGTGCGCCGCTGCTCATATCATTGAATACAATCTGCTCGGCGACCCTTCCGGCAAGTCCGACACTCAGCCGGTTCATCAGGTACTTTTTCGGATAATAGTGCCTGTCTTCCTGCGGGAGGAGCTGCGTTACTCCCATGGCCATCCCCCTCGGTATGATACTTACCTTATGAATCGGGTCCGTGCCCGGCAGGTTCCATGCAACCAGGGCATGGCCTGCCTCGTGATATGCAGTGATCCGTTTCTCGGACTCGCTTATGGTTTCCTCCCTCACCGCACCCATGAGGCTCACATCGCGCGCCTCCTCAAAGTCGCTCATCTCTATCTTTTCCTTGCCCTTTCTCACGGCTATGAGCGCGGCTTCATTCGCAATATTTTCGAGATCAGCTCCGGTCATTCCGGGCGTGCCCCGTGCGATCTTTTCAAAATCCAGACCCTCTGCAACGATTTTCCCCCGGGTATGCACTTCGAGGATCGCCTTGCGTTCTTTCAATCCCGGCCTGTCGATAACGATATGCCTGTCAAACCGTCCCGGCCTGAGAAGCGCGGGGTCAAGCACATCCGGTCTGTTGGTTGCCGCAAGAACGATCACTTCTTCATGGGACTCGAACCCGTCCATTTCACTCAGGAGCTGGTTGAGGGTCTGCTCGCGTTCATCATGACCGCCTCCAAAGCCTGCGCCGCGCGTTCTGCCTACTGCATCTATTTCGTCAATAAAGATAATACTCGGCTGGGACTCCTTCGCTTTCTTGAACATATCCCGTACCCGTGAGGCGCCGACCCCGACAAACATCTCGATGAATTCCGATGCGCTGATACTGTAAAAGGGCACGCCTGCCTCACCTGCCGTGGCCCGGGCAAGCAGGGTCTTCCCAGTCCCGGGAGGTCCGACCAGAAGCACCCCCTTGGGAATTTTTGCACCGAGCTTTTTGAATCTGGCAGGGTCTTTCAGAAATTCGACCGTCTCCATGAGTTCTTTTTTTACATTTTCCATCCCTGCCACATCTTTGAACGTGATGTCGATCTTTTTTGCATCAAAAAGCTTTGCTTTGCTTGCACCAAACGTGAACAGACCGCCTGCGCCTCCCTGTATCTGCTGCGCCCGTTTCATAATCAGAATCCACACTCCTATAATCAGTACCCACGGTAAAACTCCGATGAGGAGCTGCCAGAGGAAGGATCCCCTTTCCGAAGGTTCGACGGAAATCGCCACGTTCTTTTCACGGAGTTGTGCGAGCAGGCCTTCCCCCTGAAAAGAGGGGAGGAACGTCTGGAATTTTTTTGCTGAAACCGGTGCTTTTTCACCGGGAAGATGGAGAAAGATTTCCTTTGTAAATTCGCCGCTTACCTGCAGCTCTCTTATTAACACGGATTGTACGTTCCCGTCCTGGAGCTGCTGCAGGAATTGACTGTAGCTGATCGTGTGCAGGTCGGACCTGCCTGTTGCATAAAATTGGCCCCATAAATAGAAAAAGAGAAGGAGGACAAAAGCTGCGATGATCACCCTCCACTGGGGGTTTTTCATCTTGTCCGCTATGGTGGGTTTTTCCTCAGACATTCTTACATTGTAACGGAATCAAGGCAAAAAACATAGCGGGAAGCCACGGAGGAATACAGGGAATATATGCAAAAAGTTGACTCTATTGTGGCAACCTGTTAAAGTTTTAGTAATACCCGTCACGAAAGGAGACGCCATGGACGATGACTATAAGAAGATAGCCGCAGCATTTTTAGTGGGCGGTGCCGTCGGAGCCTTGTTTGCACTTCTCTATGCCCCGAAGTCCGGAAGAGAGACGAGGAAGGATATTGCAAGGACAGCACGGAAGATAAAGAAGGAAACGGTCCATTTAGTCGAAGATACAATCGACAGCGTGAACGATTTCACTGTAGATGTGAAGGACAAGGTTTCGGAGCTTATAGACCAAGGCGTGGAGCTCTCCAGTGGCGCAAAGAAAGAGGTTATCAGAAACCTTGATCACGGTCAGAAAGTTATTGAAAAACAAAAGAAAAGAATCATTGAAGCCCTCGGGCTTTAAGACCAGCCGGTAGTATTTTTTTCAGAGGCAGAGGGAAATACCCCAGTATTTCCCTCTGCCGTTTTTCTTGCTGCAAACCCTGCAGCCGCATCAAATAACAGGGAAGGGGAATAACCTATGGAACGTGAAGTTATAGAATTCGATGTAGTCTTTGCCGGCGGCGGTCCTGCCAATTTAAGCAGTGCAATTCATCTCACGAACCTGGTCCGGAAGCATAATGAGGAGATTGAGAACGGGACACTGCAGGGAGAGAAAATCGATATCGAAGACAAAATTGCGGTGCTCGAAAAAGGCGCGTCTTTCGGCGCGCATAACATTTCCGGAGCAGTGTTCATCCCTGACGTGCTTTCGGAACTATTGCCTGACCATAAGCAGCTTGGCTGCCCCATTGACGCAGAGGTGGACAAGGAATCAATATATTTTTTAACCACGAAGGGGAATATCAGAATCCCTTTTACTCCGCAAGTCCTGAATAATCACGGCAATTATCTGCTTTCTCTCTCCAGATTTGTCGGCTGGCTTGCTCAAATTGCGGAAAAGAACAAAGTGATGCTGCTTGAGGGAACTGCCGCAGTCGAAATTCTCTATGAAGGCACAAAAGTGACCGGCGTCCGGACGGACGATAAACGTCTTCAGGAGAATGGCGAATATGAGACTCCCGGTTATATTCTGAACTCAAAGGTCATTGTGTTGGGAGAGGGGAGCAACGGTACTTTGCGGAAAAACATCGTTGAAAAACTGCATCTCGATCAGGGCAGGGCTCCTTCCCTCTATGAACTCGGCGTAAAGGAGATCTATGAACTGAAGAGCAATCCTCTCAAAAAGGGGGAATGTATCCATACGCTCGGATATCCTTTCCGGAAAGGACTTTCCGGCGGCGGATTTGTCTATTGCATTTCCGAGACCCAGGTTGTCATCGGGCTTATCGCCCATCTCAGTTCCGAAGACCCGCAGTTCGACCCTCACAAGGAACTTCAAAAATACAAACAGCATCCCCTGATTTTTGATATTATCAAGGACGGAAAACCCACACATTACGGCGCCCGGACGCTTCCCTGCGGCGGGTATTTCTCCATCCCAAAACTTACCTCCGACGGCGTGATGATAACCGGAGACTCCGCGAACCTTGTCGATTCACAGAAGCTGAAGGGGCTCCATACCTCCATAAAATCGGGAATGCTTGCGGCTGAAGTCCTCTTTGAAGCGTTCAGAACGAATGATTTCTCGGCAAACCAGCTGGCAAAGTATGAAGAGAAACTGAAAAACAGCTGGATCTACTCCGATCTCAGGAAGGGCCGCAATTTCACTCCTGCGGTTGCCATGGGAGTGCCTTTCCCCGGCGGACTGCTCCTGGGATTTCAGATGGTTACCGGCGGGGCCACCCCCATCGGAGACCTGAAAACAAAACCCGATTACTCGACAACCCGGGATATAAAACATTTTTACGGCAGCAGCTCACCCGAACCGTTGCCGAGGGCGGATGACAGAATTATTGTGAGCAAATTAACGGATGTCTATTTCTCCGGCACCTCGCATGACGAGAAACAAAAAAGCCATATCCGGTTGAGAGACGATGCGAAATGCAAAAAATGTATCGCAGAGTATAACGCGTCCTGCACGGCGTTCTGCCCCGCGGGAGTTTATGAACTGGAAGGTGACAAAATAAGAGTGAACTTCAGCAACTGCCTGCACTGCAAGACCTGTGACCTGAAATGTCCTTTTGAGAATATCATATGGGACCTTCCGGAGGGCGGCGGCGGGCCGAAGTATACCCTGCAGTAAGAGTATAAAGGGGACGTCCCCTTTTTTGCTTCTGGACTCAAACTCATCAAGCTTGTGACACTCTGCAAGCATATTCTATACCGAACACTATTGTCGCTGTCCCTATTTTTCGCATGTATGCCGATAAACCCCTTAATTGCTTATCATCTATTATTTTGTAGCATATTTCAAATCAAAGTTATATCCGTCGTAGTAACTTATATCAACACCGCCACCGTTATC